>NZ_ANAH02000016.1 GCF_000335475.2 Cystobacter fuscus DSM 2262
ACCCTGGTCCGCGGAGGATGGGCGCCCGACCTCCACGGGAGCGAAAGACGGGTGGCGGTGGTACTGCGCCGACGAAGGCAACGAAGCCGGGCGGGAAGGTCGTCAGGGAGTCGGAGTGCCTCGTAGTACCGATGAAGCGGGGGAACGCAGCGAGCGGACCCCGTGGAGGGAAGGGGGCACCGGAACATGGAACCGGGGGAGGGAAAGACGGAGGGGACACCGAGCCCTACAACCGTCTCAACACAACGTCCTCGGATAGTGCTCGCGGCGAAACCATGAGCCGAGGAGCCGGATGCGGGAATTCTGCACGTCCGGATCTGTGGGGGGCCGGGGTGGGCAACTGCCCCGGCCTACCCGACAACTCTCCGAGAGGGTGTCAAAGGATTCGAAACTCCGAGAGCCTCCCCGGAGAGGGTGTCCGAGAGGGTGTCTCCGAGAGGGTGTCTCCGAGAGGGTGTCAAAGGATTCGAAACGGGGGACTTGAGCGAGAACGAAGCTCGACGTGGACGGGTAACCGACTGCTCTTCCCGTCTTTCTGAGGACTTGCGGCTGGCCTACAGGGTGCATTCTCGGCTTGGCAGAGCACACGCGGGGGATGGGGATGGGCTGGCCGTTGAGGATGTTCCAGGAGGAGGGCTTCTATTTCGTGACGTCCAGGTGCTTCCAGGGACGGTTTCTGCTGCGGCCCAGCCAGGAGGTGAACGAGGTGGTGGGCGGCGTGCTGGCGCGAGCCGTCCAGCAGAGCGCCGGCACCGTCCGACTGCACGCCTTCACTTTCGCTTCCAACCACTTCCACCTGTTGGTGTGGGCCCGAGGGGCCGCACTTGCATCCTTCATGCAGTACCTGCGCGCCAACCTCTCCAGGAAGGTGGGGCGTTTGGTGGACTGGAGTGGAAGCTTCTGGGAGAGGCGCTACTCGGCGGAGCCGGTGCTGGACGATGCGGCGCTGGTGGGCCGACTGCGCTACGTGCTGGCCCATGGAGTGAAGGAGGGGCTGGTGGAGAGGAGCGCCGAGTGGCCGGGGCTCACGTGTCTGCCGCAGTTGCTGGGGCCGGCGAAGCGGCTGTTCCAGTGGTTCAACTGGACGAAGCGGTGGAGCAGGAGGGGAAGCGAGGACATGGCGGCGGGAGAGAGGCGCTTCGCCGAGGAATGGGCCGAGCCCGTGGAGTTGGAGGTGGCGCCCCTGCCGTGTTGGGAAGGACTGAGGGAGGAGGAGAGGCAGCGCGCGGTGCGGAGACTGGTGGAGCAGGTGGAAGCCGAGGCTCGCGCACGAGGCACGCCTGTCTTGGGAGCAGGGGCCGTGCGGGCACAGCACCCGCATCACCGGCCCGAGCAACTCAAGCGCAGTCCTCGGCCGTTGGGGCATGCCTCCACGCACCAGGCCTTGAAGGAGTTGCGCGAGCAGTACCGCTCCTTCGTCGCGGTGTTCCAAGAGGCGGCGGCTCGGTGGCGGCGGGGAAACTTCTCGGTGAGCTTCCCTCGCTACTCCTTCCCGCCGCGTGTCGTGCCGGAACGTGTCGCTCGAGTTTTTTGACACCCCGGCGGGCCGGGCCGGGCCGGGCGGGAGACAGGCGGCGGGGACACCCCGGCGGGAGACAGGCGGGAGTTCTTTGACACCCGGCATAGACACCCGGCATAGGGGAGGCTACCTGGAGGCGAGTTCTTTGACACCTGGAGAGGCAGGCAGAGGCAGGCGGGCGACAGACACCTGGAGAGCGAGTTCTTTGACACCTGGAGAGGAGAGAGAGTTCTTTGACACCTGGAGAGCGAGCGAGTTCTTTGACACCTGGAGAGGAGAGGGGGCGGGGGCGGGCGGGGGCAGGGGGCCAGGGGGCCACGGGCCACAGGGGGCCACCGGCGGGGGCACCGGGCCACCGGGCGGGCGACACCGGTCGAACGTCTCGGCGTCTCAGTAGGCCACGACGGTGGGCGCCGTGGTGCTGGTGAAGAAGTCCGGGTAGGTGGCGATGTAGTTGGAGCCGCTCCCGAGCTCGAACGGGATGATGCCGACCTTGGTCCCCTGCACCTGGAGGGTGGTGCCATCGGCCAGGAGGGACAGTTCCTTGCAGGAGACGTTCGAGGTGTGGAATTCGTACTGCGCCAAGAGCTCCGTGAAGCGCACCACCGACAGCGTGTCCGGCGTCAGGTGCAGCAGCCTCAGGTATTCGCTGTTGGAGCCACTCGGCGAGTAATCGTACGTGTAGCTGACGGCGACCCCGAGGTCGTTCGCGGCAATCGCCAGGTTGGGTTCCGAGTACGATCCCGCGAGCACCACTGTCGCGCTCGGCCACGGGCACGTGGAGGAGGCCTGCCGGGTGATGATGGGCTCGAACAGAGGCGGATGCGAACTCGAGCTCGTCTTCTGGTAGGTAATGGAGAAGGTGCACCCCTGCGAGACGGCAGCGGTCAGCGCGGCGGAGGCCGTAGCGGTCTCAATCGACTCATCGGTGGCGGGCCCGCCACAGGCGGAGAGCACGAGGGCGACAGCGAGGGATGCGGTGGACTTCACAGTAGGCATGGGGTGCTGGACTGAGTCTGCTACAGCGTGCTGTTCCATGTGTTTCCTCTCAATCGGCTGGATGCTTCGCGGACCAAAGCTTCACTGGAGCCCGCTTCTCGTAGGCTTTCCCTTTTGGATAGCCAACCAACTCCATTTCGAGACCCCATGGAGTGAGGAAGTGGACCCATGTTTCGCCTGCCGTATCGCCTGAAGTCATTGTCATCGGTTCACCGATCACGGTGATGCCCTTTGATTTCAAGTAGGCAACACCCGCCTTGACGTCGTCTGTATAGAATGCAATGTGGTGGCCACCCAGGTCTTCATGATCCGGTGGGGCTGTTTTCCCTTTTGAGTCTTCGTACTCAAAGAGCTCGATATTGGAGCCGTGGCCGCAGCGAAGCATCTTGAGCGTCATGCTTTTCGCTCTGGCTGGGACCTGCGTTTTCCGGTCATTCGACAAGCTGTTCGTCATCGAATGGGGACCGATCTTCGTCACGGCGACACAGCCGAATATTTCAGAAAAGAACTTTTCGGCCTCGCGCAGGTTGGGGACTGTGATCCCGACGTGATCGATTCCGGCTGATTGGATTCCAGGCATCTGCGCCTGGGCTGTTGAGGTCAGGGCGAACACCGCGGCGACTGAGAAAATCAGAGTTCTAGATTTCGAGTTCATTTTGAATCGGTTGATTTGTTCCGTAACCCTATCGGAGCTTGCGGGGTTCGATAAGACGCTATAAACTGAACGCTTTGTTTCTCGAGGCGAACAATGTCCCTGGAGGAGCCAGATGGATCTGAACGCGGTGATGATGTTCAACCGGGTCGTGAAGGTCGGCGGTTTTTCGAAAGCCGCGGCAGAGCTTGGCGTCACGAAATCGACGATCTCGAAGAAGATCGCCGAGCTCGAGTCCTACTTGGGAACGACTCTTCTCAGGCGAACGACCAGAAGCCTTCAGCTGACTGACATGGGAAAGCAGTTTCACGAGCAGTCATCGAGAGGGTTGTCAGAAATCAAGAAGGCGACCGAGCAGGCACAAGCAACAAGTGTTGAACCTCGAGGCCGCTTGCGTGTTACGGCTCCTTCCGATTTCGCGACGAGCATCCTCGCGCCGCTCCTCGCGGGGTTTTTAGAGACGTATCCGAAAGTCTCGCTCGAAATGATGCTGACCGACAAAGTTCTCGACTTGGTGAATGACGACATCGATGTCGCAATCCGGATTGGCCCGATGATGGACTCATCTCTGGGAGCGAAGAAGGTGGGTCGCGATGTTTTTCAGTTGGTGGCGAGCCCCGCGTATATCAAACGTTCGCCCTCTCTTCAGGAGCCAGGCGATCTGAAAAAGCACAACTGCCTGGTCTTCACCCCCAAGCCTGACATGCAAAGATGGCGGTTGAAGTCCGGAGCCTCGAGGACGACTTTCGAGCCAGAGATCAAGTTCATCTCAAACAATGTGACTGCCGTGAAGGCCCTGGTGGTGCAAGGAGCCGGCGTCGCCCTCCTGCCTGTCTCCAATTGTCGGGAGGAGATCGAAGCAAAGCGCATCAAGGTCGTCATGCCGGAGTGGTCGATGGAAGACGCACCCATTCATTTCGTGTTTCAAAAACACCTTTTCATGCCACCGAAGGTTTCGGTTTTTATCTCGTATATGGAACAAAAGATGAAGCCGCTCTTCATCTAATGGCGTACCGACGCGCCATGCTCGGATGAAGCGCCGAGTGCCACTCCCACTGTTCCACGCGCATCTCGGGGCGCATGGGTCGAAGTCATCTGAGTCGGAGGGGTCGGCACCCGAGCCGGAGCTTCCCTGGCATGAGGCGACGGTGCCGCGCTCAGGGGCCGCAACGCCGCGCATCCGTCCGGACGAACACACGGACGGCTCCGTCGCTCGAAACTTCTTCGAACCGGGTATCGCCCAGGAGCGTCTCGAGGAGTTCCTCCCGCGAGGAGGCCCCGAGCAGCAGTGTCTCGACGTGCTGGGGAACGAGCACGACCTGGGCCCGCGCGTAGTGGTGGAGGAGGAAGCGGTCGTAGCCGTTGGGGACGAAGACGCTCGAGCGGAAGTCCGTCGCCACCACCCGCCGCGAGGCACACTCCTGGACGTGACGCGCGAAGGCCTGGCGGAAGTCCTCGTCCACGGGTGAAGGGGGCGCAGGCGGACGATCCCGACGGTCCGATCGAAACGCACGAGCTGGATGAGCGCGAGCCCGGCGAGTAGCAGCGCGGGTGCCGCCAGGGCCCGAGCCGGGACTCGCCCGCGAGCGACCCATCCTCGCCACCCTTCCGCGAGCCGGCCGAAGCCAGCCGCCGCGCACACGCCCAGACCGGGTAACAGGAACGCGGAGTTGTAGAACCACAGCAAACGCTTGTCCTGCGCATCCGCCATGAAGAAGAAGGTGCCGGGAATGCTGCTGACGAGCGTGGCCGCTGGCGCGAGCAGTTGGATCCACAGGAAGCTGCGTTGGAAGGACACCAGCCCACTGGAGGCCACGTCGTGCACCACCCTCGCGGGGTCGCTCAACGCGGTGAGCGCCACCTGCCCCCAAGTGTCGCCGTAGTGCGACCAGAAGCGGGTGCCCGGAGGCGTCCCGAGCGCCGGCAGCAGCACCACGACGCAGAACGCGAGGTAGCCGAGGGACAGCACCGATACCGAGGCCACCCGCCGTGAGAGCTGTTCGCGCGGGGGACGGGCCACCGCGGGCAGCAACAGGAGCGCCGCCGCCTGGAATGCGAGGAACAGGCCTCCATCCGGGCGCACGCCCAGCGCGACGAGCGTGAGGAGCACCACCCAGCGCATCCGGACGCCGCGCAGCAGGAGCACGAGCACCGCGGTGGATGCCAGCTGGAAGAACACCTCGAAGTGCGCCGAGAGCGCGACCGTCTTCGTATAGGGATTGAGCGCGAGGTACACCGCGAAGGCGGCGCAGGCCCAGGGCCGCCAGGGGGCGGAGAGAAGCTGCCGCTCCTCGAGCATGCGCTCGAAGAACCAGACGTGGAGCGCGAGCGAGCCATACAGCGCCACCAGCCCCAGGAACACGAGCAGGAACTGCGAGTCCGTGAGCAGGAAGAACGGTGCGAGCAGCAGCAGGCTCGGGGTGAAGTGGACGGTGAGGTGGTTGAAGTCCCCGTCCGTTACCCAGAAGGGGCGGCCACGGTGCACCGCGTTCGCGAACAGGTCATTCAAGAGGGCCAGGTCGTGGAACGCGAACAGCCCCCCCCCGGAAGGCGGTCCAAGCACAGTAGAGGGTGTAGGCGAACGAGACGCCGAGCACGGCAATCCACCCACGCGCCCACCCGCCAGACGTCTTCCCCTGAGATCCCACGGACACTTCTCGGGCGCCGGTACCTCGAACCATCAGGTCGTCTCTCCTCCTCGATTCCCTCTTAGCATCAACCCGCGCGGCGCTCGTGTGGCTCGGCGAAGCGCATGGGGCGGAGAGGAGGCCGATGGAGGGGGCGGGGGAGGGCTGGAGCAGAGGGGAGGAGGAGGGCCGCGGACGGGTGGCTCCTGGGAGGGCAGCCAGTGCCAGCGTGTACCCCAAGGGGCTGCTCGGCTTCTCCACCCGCCTGGCGCACTGCTCGGGTGGCCCCCGCCAGCCGCCCTCCGCGCCAGCCCTCACCCTCAACATGGCCTCTCTCCCGCCTATACGCCCCCTCGGGACCCTGGGCGTAGGCCTGTCCTGGTAGGCGTCGTGGAGGCCTGGAGGATGCTGTCCCGCTGTGATGCCACTCACCCCGGGCCAGTGAGTGCCGTCACTGTGGCGCTGGAGTGAACCCGTCAGAGTCCTCGCTCGGCGGTACTGGTTCCGCCGGGAGCACTTCAGTAGGGGGCAACGCATGTTTGGCTTCAAGTCATTGAGCTTCAGAGGAAATCCTATCCGGTCTGCCTGGGTATTGGCGCTGTGGGTGACGCTCGGCCTGGGGGCCTGCACGTCTCCTTCTCCAGAAGAACCAGCCCAGGAAGAGGGCGTGGCGTCCCGCGAGGCGCGAGGCGATGGCATGGTGTCCACGGAGTGCTCGCCGGGAACGAGCGAGTCTTGCGCCTACACCGGGCCGGCGGGGACTGAGGGAGTAGGCGTGTGCCACGCGGGGGCGCGCACGTGCGACGCCTCGGGCTCATGGAGCGCGTGTTCAGGGGAAGTGGTGCCCCAACCGGAGGTGGATGCCAATGCGGTGGACGAGGACTGCGATGGGGTGGCGCGCATGTGTGCACCGGGAACGAGCGAGTCTTGCGCCTACACCGGGCCAGCGGGGACTGAGGGAGTAGGCGTGTGCCACGCGGGGGCGCGCACGTGTGCCGCCTCGGGCTCAACCTGGAGCGCGTGCTCAGGAGAGGTGGTGCCCCAACCGGAGGTGGATGCCAATGCGGTGGACGAGGACTGCGATGGGGTGGCGCGCCTGTGTGCACCGGGAACGAGCGAGTCTTGCGCCTACACCGGGCCGGCGGGGACCGAGGGGGTGGGCACATGCCAGGCGGGTGCGCGCACGTGCGACGTCTCGGGCACCAGTTGGGGAGCCTGTACGGGCGAGGTGATTCCGCAGACCGAGGTTTGTGGCAATGATCTCGATGACGACTGTGATGGCCACGCCAGCCCTTCTTGTGCCGAGTGGCTCTCGACAGGCTCCATGACCACGAAACGGTGGATGCACAAGGCCGCGTTGTTGGCGAATGGCCAGGTGCTGGTCTCGGGGGGGCACAATGGCAGTGAGGCCCTGAAGACGGCGGAGCTGTACGACCCCACCAAGGGCACGTGGTCTGTCACGGGCTCGATGAGCATCGAACGCCGTGGGCACGCCGCCACGGTATTGCAGGATGGCAAGGTACTGGTCACGGGAGGGGAAGGTCTCAATGGTTGGGCCCTTATGAAGGCGGAGTTGTACGACCCCACCACGGGCACGTGGTCTTCCGCTGGCTCGATGAGCATCGAACGCTATGGGCACGCCGCCACGGTATTGCCGGATGGCAAGGTACTGGTCACGGGAGGGGAAGGTCCCAATGGTTGGACCCTTATGAAGGCGGAGTTGTACGACCCCACCACGGCCACGTGGTCTTCCGCTGGCTCGATGCGCATCGCACGCGCTGGGCACATGGCCACGTTGTTGGCGAATGGCCAGGTGCTGGTCTCGGGGGGGCACAATGGCAGTGAGGCCCTGAAGACGGCGGAGCTGTACGACCCCACCAAGGGCACGTGGTCTGTCACGGGCTCGATGCGCATCGAACGCCGTGGGCACGTCGCCACGGTATTGCCGGATGGCAAGGTACTGGTCACGGGAGGGGAAGGTCCCAATGGTTGGACCCTCAGGAAGGCGGAGCTGTACGACCCCACCAACGGCACGTGGTTGGACACCGACCCGATGAACACTGCACGTTATCTGCCCAGGGCCACGGTATTGCAGGATGGCAAGGTACTGGTCACGGGAGGGGAAGGTCCCAATGGTTGGGCCCTCGCGACAGCAGAGCTGTACGACCCCACCACGGCCACGTGGTCTTCCGCTGGTTCGATGGGCATCGCACGTAATAAGCAAACGGCCACGGTACTGCAGAATGGCAAGGTGCTGGTCACGGGAGGGAAAGGTGACGGTGAGTTCCTTAAGAGTGCGGAGCTGTTCGACCCCGCCCCATGAACTCGATGCTCCTCCCTACTCGCTGACCCGGGGTTGAATCCGTCCCAAGGTGAGCCTGCGTGCAGCTGCTCGACACGCAGCCGGATGAGCTGAGCCTCGCTGCGGTCAACCGCCACCTCGACATCAAGGAGCGCGGCGCGTTGTAGGTCCTACATCGCGGCGTTGCCCAGGCGCTCGCGGGCCAGCGCGAGGGTGCGGGCGTTCTCGGGCACATGGCGCAGGAAGTGCTCGCGGACATCGGGGTTGGGGATGTCACTGGCGCGGGCCCGCACACACCGCAAAGTCTCGTGCAGGGCAGCCTCTCCCGTCTCGGCATCTCCCTGCGCGAAGCAGGCTTCCGCCAGAGCCAGGCGCATGGCCACCGCGTAGGTGCCCATGCCACGCGTCTCCTCCAACTCGCGCACACCGAGCGCCGCCACCCCGCGGGCCTCCGCGGCCTTCCCCTGGGCGAGCAGGATGTTGCTGAGGAGCCCGCGCGCGTAAACCACGTCAGCCTGGAATGGAGCCAGCAGCTCACAGGCCTTGCGCGCATGCGTCTCGGCCTCGTGCACCCCTCCTCGCTCCAGCATCACCTTCGCCAGCACGGAGTGGGCAAAGCCCCGCCGGAAGGAATACAAGTCCTCGATGTTCACCCACTCGCGCACCAGCTCATACGCCTCTTGCCGGTGCGCTGGGTCAGGGCTGTCGACCAGGATCCGGCTCAAGAAGTGCGTGGCCATGCCCACCATGAGGTTTGCCTCCAGCCGCCGGCCCACGGTCAGTACCTCCCGCATCCGCTCCACGGCCCCGGGCACGTCTCCCAACGCCGCCAGGGTCAGCCCCTGCAACGCCTGCACGACGAGGGCATCGCGCTCCACGCCGAGCTCGCGGAAGTCCCGCATCCCCTGCTCGGCCCGTAGGAACGCGTGCCACGGCCTGGGTTCGAAGAGGTAATGGAAGAAGCCGTCGATGTACCCGGTCCATCCTCGCGACGGCCCGTCCGCGACCACCCTCCCCACCTCTCCGAGCCAGTCCTCCAATTCCCAGCGTGAGCCGGAGAATACGAAGGAGAGGCCCATGCAGGCGATGGCCCAATGGTAGGCGACGATAGCCTCGGGCGCCGGTGGGGTGCTCCGCAGGAGCTGTTTCAACCGGGTGAGCTGCTCCTGGCGCATGCCGCTATAGATGCCCCCCAGGATCTGTCCGCCCATCACCCAGCACCACAGCCGATCGCCCCCCTCCAGTTCCTCCAGGACGACACTACCGAGCGGCAGGGACCTCGGCGTGTCATCCATCCAGAAGGTCACCACGGCCTGGAGCCCGCGCAGCCGGACGGACCTCCCGTCATCCACGCCGCAGGCCAGGGCCGCATCCACACAGCGCATCGCCCCCAGCATGTCGTAACGCTCGAAGAGCTGCTCGGCGGCCCGCGTGTAGTAATGGGCGGCGCGCTCCGGCTGCTCGCCGAACTGGTGGTGCGTGGCGAGTACCAGCGGATCCGGCTCGCTCCTCTGCTCCAGCCAGGTGGCGGCCAACCGGTGGCCCACGGGACGATGGCTGTCGGGGATCAGGCCGTAGGCCGCGTCCCGCACCAGCGCATGGCGGAAGCGATACTCTGCCTCGGTGGAGATACGGCTGTCGGGCTGCCGCTCGATGACTTCCTGCTCCACGAGTAGCCGCAGGTACTGCTCCAGCGCTGCGTTCGCGACCTGCCCGCCCATCAGCTCGGCCACGCCTCCTGTCCAGAAGGCACGGCCGAAGACGCTGGCCGCCAGCAACACCTGGCGCGCCCCCGGCTTCATCCGCTGCAGACGCGCTTGGAGCACCGCCAGCACCGTCTCCGGGACTCCCTCCCCGCGCCCCTCGGCCACTCCACGGATGAGTTCCTCCAGGAAGAGCGCGTTGCCATCGGACATCTCCACGGCTCGCTGCACGACGGAGTCCGGCACCTGGGGCCCCAGCACTTCACGCACCAGCCGTGTCCCCGCCTTGCGGCTTAGCCCGCGCAGCGTCACCTCCTGCAGGCTCCGCGACCACAGGCCCGGAAAGAGCGTCTTCACCTCGGGCCGGGCCAGCGCCAGTACCAGGAAAGGGTGCTCGCCCAATTCCCGCAGCACCTCGTCCACCTGTGCCACGGTGAGCGCATCACTCCAGTGGAGATCTTCCAGCACCAGCAGCACCGGGTGATGGTCACACTCGGCCTTCAGGAATGCCACCAGCGCCCGGCCTACCTGCGCGCTCAGCAATCGCGGATCGCTCCGGGCCGCACGCAGACGGGGACTGCCCTCCTCCTCGGGAAAGGGAATGGCGCATAGCTCGCCCAGGAACTCCACGGCCTCCCGGGCCCGGGCCTCCGGCAGGTGTCTGGAGACGCGCTGGAACAGCCGCTTCCGGTGCTCCGCCTGGCTCTCCCCCTCCCCGATGCCGCACAGCCGCCGCAGCGCCTGACCCAGCAGCCCGTACGAGGCACCCGTGCTCATCGAATCTCCGCGCCCCAGCAGTACCAGCGGCTGAAGCTCCTTGCGCTTGAGGCGGCGCAGGAACTCGTAGCGCAGCCGCGACTTGCCCACGCCCGCGGGCGCTGTCACTAGCAGCGCCCGCGCGGCCGGTTCCTCGGTGCAGGAAGTGAAGGCGAGCTCAAGCAGGGCCAGTTCCTGCTCACGGCCCACGCAGGGGGTGGGCCTGCCCAACAGAGGGCGTGACTCGTCCACGCTGAGCTCCTCGCCTTGCAGCAGGAAGGTGTCCGAATCGGCGCGCGAGAGCCGGAAGCCCGGCCCGAGCAGTCCCGCGGTCACCTCGTCCATCACCACCGGCGGGGAAGCCGACATCCCACTCACTCGGCGCAGCAGCCGCCCCGCCCTGTCCATGGCCTCGCCCACCGGCAGCCGCTCGTTGAAGATGCCCAGGCCCGTGGTCAGCACCACCGCGGCCTCGGGCCAGCGCTCCTTGAAGGTGAGCGCACAGCGCGCCGCCAGTGCCGCCAGGTCGGTGGCCGTGCCGCGCTCTGGCACCATCGTGGCCACCAGTGAGCCGTCCGCCAGCAACTCCACCTGGGCGCCATGGGGAGAGACCTCCAGGCGCAGTGCGTCGCGCAGCGCGACCCCCTGGTCCCAATCCGCCGTTTCCTCCTCCTGAATGGGGCGCGGGGACGCGAGCAGGACGCTGACGAGCTTCTGCTCCGCCCCCACCAGGCCGTGGGGGCGCGAGTCCGTCCCAGCTTGTAACAGCAACAACCCGGGCACCGGCTCCAGCTCGGAGAGCGCCTCCAGCAGGCTGTCGGCATCCGGCAGCCGCTGCGTGGGGACCTTGGCCAGCATGCGCTCCATCAGCACCTGCAAGCCCATGGGTAGACCCGGACGCACTTTCTGAAGGGGCACCGGCTCGGCGAAGAGAATCTTGGCCAGCACGGCGGCGAAGTGCGGAGCCTCGAAGGGTGGCTTGCCCGTGAGGCACTGGTACAGCACACACCCCAGCGAGAAGATGTCCGCGGCGGGAGAGATCTCCGACTGGCTGGAGGCCTGCTCTGGAGCCATGTAGCCAGGGGTGCCCACCACGGTACCGGAGCCCGTCACCCCCATCAGTGTGGGCACGGCATGGCGAGCCAAGCCGAAATCCAGTAGCACCACGTCCTCGGGCTGGCCCTCGCGCAGGAAAAGGTTGGAGGGCTTGATGTCGCGGTGAACGATGTTCCGCCGATGGGCCGTGGCCAGCCCCTCGGCGGCGCGGCTCAGCAGCGACACGACTTCGGGGGGACTCAGGGGCTTGCGCAGCAGACGACGCGCCAGGACCTCCCCTTCGAGCCACTCCATGGCCAGATATGGCTGGCCTCCCTCGAGGGTACCATGGGCGACATAGGAGACGATGGCGGGGTGGTGCAGTTCCTCCAGCAGAAGGGCCTCGCGGCTGAAGCGCAGGCCCGCGGCCGGGGAGGTGACGGCATGCAGCAGCTTGAGGGCCACGCGGCGGCCCGTGGAGGAGTCACTGGCACGATAGACGGTGCCCATGCCTCCGCGTCCGGCAAAGTCCTCGATGGTGAAACGGCCGGCGAGCACCTTTCCCATCGGAGCAATCTCAAGAGGAGAGTCGGGTGGGGTCGGAGCTGTCTTGTCGTTGTTCATGAGCGCGAGCAGGGCTTGGCGCAGAGAGCGTACCACTCCTCCCTCAGCCTTGCTGCCCGCTCCCGCCCAAGCCAAGTGAAAGCGCCGAAACCACTTTTTCCTCGCTCCAGCGCATCCAGTCCGTGCCCAGGTACGCATAGACCCCCATGGGCCTGCCCCAGTTACGTGGCTCTCCGCACCTGATGTGATTCGCGAGCGGGGAATCGCGTTGCTCGTCGCGTGCGGCTCACTGCCTGAGTGGCGATCACCCAAAGTGTGGGAAGAGCCACTAAACCGGGCAGGCTCAATGTCAGACGACTTGTAGGCGTTCCACCTCACCAGGGACACGCCACGGCAGGCGGTGTCCAATCGCGCTCACTGCCGGGTGGCGCTGGCGCAGCTCCTCCATGGCATGGGTGAGCTGCCAACTCGTGAAGGTGCTCTTGACGAGCTGAAGGCCCCGTGTCCGGAGGACCTCTGGCGGCTCAAGCCCGACAGAAAAGATCCAGGCCCGGTGTCTCCACGCAAATGCGTTCAGACCTTCATTTCGAAAGACCCGTTCCATGACGCAGAATTCCACGAAGCGAACCCATCGGGCCGCGGTGTCGGCCTTGTTGCTCGCAGCAGGGTGCGGAGGCCCTTCTCCCGCGGGCGCCAATGGGGTGGAGGTGGCCGAGGCGCACCAGTCCTTGGATGCGACCGGCGAGAGCCTCTTCCGCCAGGAGACCTTCGGCGGCAATGGGCGAACCTGTGAGACATGCCACGGTATGGCCACGGGGACGGTCCATCCCGCCCAGTTGCAGGCGCTCTACCAGCAGGACCCGAACGCGCCCATGTTCCGGGCCATCGACAGCGATGACGGGACGACGAGTTCGAGCTACCAGCGGCTCCTGGAGCACGCGACGGTCCGCGTCTCCATCCCGCTGCCCTCCAACACCCGGCTCCTCCTCGACCCGGGGGCCACTCAGCTCTCGCTGTGGCGTGGCATTCCGAGCACGCTCGACACCCCCGCGCTGGACCCCGTGCTGATGCAGGATGGGCGCGCCCCTTCGCTCACGGTCCAGGCCCACGACGCCATCATGGGGCACGCCCAGGCGACGCGGGAGCCCACCGCCCAGGAACTGACGAGCATCGCCAGCTTCGAGCAGACGCTGTTCTCCTCCCAGGCCTTGAAGGACTACGCGCGGACGGGCGTGGCTCCGGTGCTGCCAGAGGGCAACACCGAGTCCGAGAAGCGGGGCCGGGCCTTCTTCCGGCCCGAGGGGGCCTGCGGCCAGTGCCACGGCGGCCCCCTGCTCAACGAGACGGGGCCCCGCAACATCCTCGGGCAGCCCCAGGGAAGCCGCTTCTCCAACGCGTTCGTCTCGGAGATCAACTTCCTCGCGAACCCCGTCTACACCCTGGTCGTCCAGAGCCCACTGCTCGGGTTGCCCGAGGTGCGCCTGTCGCCCGATCCCGGCCGCTTCCTCATCACCGGCCGATTGGAGGACTTCAACCACTTCAAGATGAGCTCGCTGTGGAACATCAAGAACACGGCGCCCTACTTCCACGACAACTCGGCCAGGACGCTGGAGGACGTGCTCACCCACTACACCTTCGTGCTCGCCCCTCGAGGCATCCTCCTCACGCCTCGGGACGCGCAGGACATCATCGCCTGGCTGAAGCTCCTGTGAGGACCCGTCCGTCTTCCCAGGGCGGATGACGCCGTCTTCCTCGGCTACATCCCCGGTATCGCCCACGCCGTCTACATCATCGCGACGCGTTGAGGATGTGCCGGTAGAAGCGCCATTCGGCGTCCAGGGCGTGGGCCAGGTTCGCCGCTTGGCGGAGGCCATGGCGCTCCTGCGGGTAGAAATGCCCCTCGGCCTGCACGCCCCGGCTTCGCAGTGCCTGCAACATGTCGCGGGTCTGCCGTGGTACCACCACGGCATCCAGCTCGCCCTGGAAGAAGATCACCGGCACCTCGATGCGATCGGCATGCGATAGCGGCGTCCGTGCGTGGTAGCGCTCGGCGTCGCGCTCGGGGTCGCCGATCAGCCAGTCGAGGTAATCGCCTTCGAACTTGTGCGTCACCCGGCCCAGGGCCAGGGGATCGCTGACGCCGTACAGACTGGCGCCACCGCGAAATACCTTGTGGAACGCCAGCGCGCAGAGCGTGGTGTAGCCGCCAGCGCTGCCACCGCGGATGAATGCCTTGCCGCCGTCGACCAGGCCTTGCTCGGCCAGGTAGCCGACCACGGCGCAGGCATCTTCGACGTCCACCACGCCCCATTGCTCATGGAGCTTTTCACGGTAGGCGCGGCCATGGTTGCTGCTGCCGCGGTAGTTCAGGTCTGCGACGGCGAAGCCGCGCTGGGTCCAGTACTGGATGCGCGCATCGAGTACCGGATAGCAGGCCGAGGTCGGCCCTCCATGGATGAACACCACCAGCGGCGGACGGCTGTCCTCGCCGCAGGCGGGATAGAAGAAGCCATGGGCGATTTCGCCGCCGCTGGGGTAGTGGATCGGCCGCGGAAGGCTGATGCACTCGGCGGGCAGGGGTGATTCGCCGCCCGCGATGACTTGCGCGCCGCGGGTCTGGCGGTCGATCGCCAGCACCGCCGGGGCGCTGATCGACGAGGCGACGATGGCGTAGAAATAGCGGGTGTCCAGGTCCAGGCCGCGGAAACGGGTGTAGCCGCAGCTGAAATCCCGCGGGCGATCTTCTTCTTCACACAGGCTCAGGCGGCCAAAGCCGTCCTCGAACCAGGTGGCCAGGTAGCGCTCGCCGTCCAGCGGTGCCCAGGTGCTGGCGCTGCCCTGCCAGGGCGCCGGGGCGTGATCGGCCGGCATCGCTGTCAGCGCGGCCCAACCGTCAGCGGTTTCCATCCAGGGTTGCCAGTAGCCGTTGCGGTCGGACAGGCAGCCGAGCCGGCCATCGGCGGTGAAACGCGGTTGCTGAAGGGATTCGGCCTGCTCGCCGTCGCCGGCCACGCACCGCGGGTCGCCGTAGCCTCCATCCGCCTGGCGTCGAAGCGTGCACAGCCGCGTGCGCGTCCAGGGCTGTTGGGGACGCTGCCATTCGATCCAGGCCAGACGCTCGCCGTCCGCACTCTGCACGGGCGCGGCATAGAAGTCGGCGCCTTCGGCCAGGACAAGGCGTTCGCCGCCTTCCAGGCCGATGGCCACCAGGCGGTGTTCCACCGCGCCTTCGGCATGGGTCTCCTCGACGGCCAGCACCACGCCGCGCCCCTGGCGCAGGTCGCCATGGCGCCGCTCGCCTCGGGTCAGCGCAACCGGATCGCCGCCGTCGAGCGGCTGGCGATAGAGCTGCTGGTCCGCCTCGTTGACGAACACCAGCCAGTCCGGCCCCAGGCAGAAGGCGCCGCCGCCGTACTCGTAGACCCGGCTGCGCACGCTGAAGCCCTCCGGCGTCAGGCAGCGCGGCTTGTCCCCGTCGCGCCAGCGCCAGATCCGACAGCGGGCGTCCTCGGGACGGAATTCGTTGTAGTACAGCCCTCCGGGGCCGACCCGCAGTTCGGCGAAGTCGGCGGTGGCGGCAACGGCCTGGGCGGCGCTGAAGGATTCAGCCCTTCTTGGTGATGAGGCGCGAGTTTCGTTCATTGCGAAACGCCAGTTGTCCTATGCCCGCGGTGGCGGTCTTGGCTTCTTCGCGGGCCTTGAGAATGACGTCGTGGCGTGGAGACTTGCCGCACACCGGATCGGTGTTGCTGGCATCGCCCGTCAGCATGAAGGCCTGGCAACGGCAGCCGCCGAAGTCCTTTTCCTTTTCGTCGCAGGAACGGCACGGCTCGGGCATCCACTCGTAGCCGCGGAAGCGGTTGAAGCCGAAGGAGTCGTACCAGATGTGGTGCAGGCTGTGATCGCGCACGTTGGGGAACGTCACCGGCAGCTGGCGCGCGCCATGGCACGGCAGCGCGGTTCCGTCCGGGGTGACGGTCAGGAAAATGCTGCCCCAGCCTTTCATGCAGTCCTTGGGCCGCTCTTCGTAATAGTCGGGGGTGACGAAGATCAGCTTGACCGGGTTGCCCTCGGCGGCGAGCCTGGCGCGATATTCGTTGGTGATGCGTTCGGCGCGCTCGAGCTGTTCGCGGGTCGGCAGCAGGCCGACGCGGTTGAGCTGGGCCCAGCCGTAGAACTGACAGGTGGCCAGCTCGACGAAATCCGCCTCCAGCGCCACGCACAACTCGATGATGCGATCGATGTTGTCGATGTTGTGCCGGTGGGTGACGAAGTTCAGCACCATGGGGTAGCCATGGGCCTTGACCAGGCGCGCCATCTCGAGCTTCTGGTCGAAGGCCTTCTTCGACCCGGCGAGCATGTTGTTGACCTGCGCGTCGCTGGCCTGGAAGGAAATCTGGATGTGGTCCAGCCCCGTGTCCTTGAAGGCGCGGATCTTCTGCTCGGTCAGGCCGATGCCGGAGGTGATCAGGTTGGTGTAGTAACCCAGGCGCCGGGCCTCGCCGATCAGTTCGGCCAGGTCCTGGCGGACCAGGGGTTCGCCACCGGAGAAGCCCAGCTGCGCCGCGCCCAGCTCGCGGCCCTGGCGCAGCACGGAAAACCACTCGTCGGTGGTCAACTCCTTGCCCTGGGCGGCGAAGTCCAGGGGGTTGGAGCAGTAGGGGCACTGCAGTGGGCAGCGGTAGGTGAGTTCGGCGAGCAGCCAGAGCGGCAGGCCGACGGCGGGCTTCGGCGGGACTTCAGCCAAGTTCGATCCAGTGCTGTGCACGGGCGACCTCCATGAATTGCTCGACGTCTTCACCGAGTTCGGGGACACCGGGGTAGCGCTGGTCCAGCTCGGCGACGATCGCCCGCACGGAGCGGACGCCGTCGATCAGACCGCCGATGGCGGCGGCGCTCTCGTTGAGTTTGATCATTCCTTCAGGGTAGAGCAGGACGTGCGCTTTCTGGGCCGGCTCGTACTGGAACCGATAGCCCTGACGCCAGCGGGGCGTCAGGTTGCGATCGAAACTCATAGGGCGATCCCCTTGTGCCAGGCGCGCTGGTTTGTGACGGTGTGGTAGGGCGGGCGGTTCAGCTCGTAGGCCATGCTCATGGCGTCGAGCATGGTCCAGAGGATATCCAGCTTGAACTGCAGGATCTCCAGCATGCGCTGCTGGCCCTCGTAGGTGGTGTAGTGGGCGAGGGTGATCGCCAGGCCGTGCTCGACGTCGCGCCGGGCCTGGCCCAGGCGGGTGCGGAAGTACTCGTAGCCGCTCGGATCGATCCAGGGGTAGTGCCGCGGCCAGGTGTCCAGGCGCGACTGGTGGATCTGCGGGGCGAACAGCTCGGTCAGCGAGCTGCTGGCCGCTTCCTGCCAGCTGGCGCGGCGGGCGAAGTTGACGTAGGCGTCGACCGCGAAGCGCACGCCGGGCAGCACCAGTTCCTGGGAGCGCAGCTGGTCGGGCTCCAGGCCCACGGCCTGACCGAGGCGGAGCCAGGCCTCGATGCCACCGTCCTCGCCAGGGGCGCCATCGTGGTCGAGCAGGCGCTGGATCCACTCGCGGCGGATCTCCCGGTCCGGGCAGTTGGCCAGGATCGCGGCATCCTTCATCGGGATGTTGACCTGGTAGTAGAAGCGGTTGGCGACCCAGCCCTGGATCTGCTCGCGGGTCGCGCGGCCTTCGTACATCGCCACGTGATAGGGGTGGTGGATGTGGTAGTAGGCGCCCTTGGCGCGCAGGGCCTGTTCGAATTCGGCGCGGGTCAGCGGTGTCTTGTCGCTCATGGTCACTCCTACAGCTCGATGCTCATGCCGTCGAAGGCGACTTCCACGCCCCGGCGCTCGACCTCGGCACGCTCGGGCGAGTCTTCGTCGAGGATGGGGTTGGTGTTGTTGATGTGGATCAGCACCTTGCGCGGCTTCTCGAAGCCGTCGAGCAGTTCCAGCATGCCGCCGGGACCGCTCTGGCACAGGTGGCCCATCTCGCGGCCGGTACGGGTGCCGACGCCGCGGCGCCGCATCTCGTCGTCCGACCACAGCGTGCCGTCGACCAGCAGGCAGTCGGCGTCGGCCATGTGCTGCTTGAGCGCGTCGTCGACCTGGTACAGGCCCGGCGCATAGAACAGCTTGCCGCCCGTGCGCAGGTCCTCGACCACCAGGCCCAGGTTGTCGCCCGGGTGAGGGTCGAACCGGTGCGGCGAATAGGGTGGCGCGGCGCTGCGTAGCGGGAAGGGGGTGAACTTCAGGTTCGGGCAGGCTTGGATGGTGAAGCGGCCTTCGAGCTCGATGCGGTTCCACTGAAGGCCACCGTTCCAGTGGCTGAGCATCTTGAACAGCGGGAAGCCCGTGGTCAGGTCCTGGTGGACCATGTCGGTGCACCAGACCTGATGCGGGCAGCCTTCGCGCAGGCTCAAGAGGCCGGTGGTGTGATCGATCTGGCTGTCGAGCAGGATGATCGCATTGATCCCGGTGTCGCGCAGGGCCCTGGCCGGTTGCATCGGTGCGAAGGACTGCAATTGCGCGCGAATGTCGGGCGAGGCGTTGCACAGGATCCAATGCACGCCGTCATCGGACAGGGCAATGGAGGACTGGGTGCGGGCCCGGGCGCGCAGGGAACCGTCGCGGAAGCCCTTGCAGTTGGCGCAGTTGCAGTTCCACTGTGGGAAACCACCGCCGGCGGCGGAACCTAGAATCTGAATGTACATAACCAATCAATCGTGCGGCGGCTGAAACAAAAACGCCTCGGCGGACCGAGGCGTTGTCCTGCAGGTCAGCTCAGCGGTTGGAGGCGTACATGGTGACTTCGAAGCCGATGCGCAGGTCGGTGTAAGCAGGCTTGGTCCACATAGGAGATGCTCCTTCTCAGGATGGTTGAACTTCGGCCTCACATCCAGGCCAGCTCCAGGTGGAGCTGTCTCGATGCTTGGGCCGTATGTTACTGAATTTCCCACCTGGCGGGTTTAAATCTTCGTTAATGCTCCTGATACGTTCCTGGCAAGAGTCAGACCGCCGCATACCAGGACGCACCCGGGCAAGGCTCGGTTGCCAGCGCGGTCCAGCTGACCTGGCTGGCCAACAGCCGATGCGCCGCCTCGACCAGCGCCGGCCCATCCAGTTGACCGACCGATTCTCTCAATGTGTTGGAATAAGATTCTCTCAATGTGTTGGAATAATCCGACGAATGGCCGGCCAATCTTCCTTGCCACTGCATCTCGAGTCGCTGCGCCAGCCCGAGGTTGCCGCCGTCGAGGCTGTCGGCCAGCGCCGCGCATTGCTCGCGCAGTCTTGTCCCCGGCCATTGAGTGAGGCGCTCGGGCAGGGCATCGAGGAATTCGGCGATATGCCCCCACAAGGCCGCACAGTCGCTGCCAGGGGACTGTACACCGAACAACAGTCCGGGGCGGCCGGCCAGCTGGCGGAATGTGCTGAACACCGCATAACCCAGCTGTAGCTCGGTTCGCAGGCGTTGGTAGAACGGTGTCTGGATCAACTGGGCGAGTGCGCGCCAGACGGCCTCGTCCTCGATCGACAGGCTCGGCGCCGGACACCACACCAGCAGTGCATGCTCGTCCGAACCGCAGTGCACCTGACTCCAGTTGGCTCGGTCGGGCAGTGTGGACAACGGGTGGAGATCGTTCGAGGCGCTGCCCGGCAAGTGCGCCGCCACGGCGTCGAGGGCGAGCCGGTCGGCATCGTCGAAGTTCAGTAGCAAACCATCCCAGCGTGCCTGCCGCCACAGCCGTTGCAGCGCTTCGGGGTGCAACTCGCCGCTGTCGTTGCGAGCCGGGCGGTGGTGGCCCAGGCCATGCTCGGGCCACTGGGCGAGCAGCTCGCGGATGGGTACCTGCTGGCGCGGGGGGGGGCTGGCCTGGCGCCAGCTCTCCGGTGCCGGGCGTTGCAGTAATTCCACGGCCTGTTCGAGGATCGCCGGGATCGGCTCGCGTACGCCGTACAGGCGCAACTGCCAGTCCGGACCCAGGCGTGAGAATTCCAGTTGCACGCCAGCCTGGCGGGCTTCTTCGCCGAGCCGGCGCAGGCTGGCATCGAGCATGTGCCACAGCGCGGCGTGATGCCGACTGGCCAGGCGCCAGCGCAGGTGCACGGCGCCCTCCAAGCCGCGATTCGGTTCGGGCTCGCCCTGCTCCAGGGCCGCGATTCGCGGGCTGGCCTGGGTCGGCCGGTGCTGGCCGCGCAGGAAACGGTTGCGCGGCGGCAGGTGCCAGGGACCGAACGGCGGCAGCCGGGGCGGTTCGTCCAGCGCCTGGGCGCCGGGCGCGAGCAGTGCCTGGGGCGTGAAACGTTCGAGCAAGGCCCGCAGGGCCGGGACGGCTTCGTCCGGCAGTTCCGAAAGTTGTCCATGGGCCAGGCGCCGGGCCCACTCCAGCGCCCCCTCGGTCCGCGACTGGCGGCCGCGCAGCAGGCGATACTCCTCGCGCAGGGGCTCCCAACCGGCATGGGACTGGAAGTACTCCAGCCAGTCGAAGCACAGGGCCTGGGCCGCCGCCCGGGATTGCTGTCCGGCTTCGGTCAGCTGCACTTCGAAGTTGACCAGGGCCTGGTCGGCGTACTGGTAGAGCGGACTCAGCGACAGGCTCTGGGCCCAGCCCAGGCGTCGCAGTTCGGCCAGCAGCCCGCCGGGATGGGCGGAGCCGGCCCACAGTTCCAGGAAACGCAGCGCCTCGTCCGTGCCGGGCGGCAGGCCGTCGCAGGCGAACAGCAGGTTGAGCCGTCGCGGGTCGCTGGCCGGCGGCGCCTCGCCCGGGTTGCCCAGCAGCGTCTCCACGGGTGCATTGGCGCTGCGCGGGCCCGCGGCCAATGCGGCATCGGCGTCCCTGGCCAGCCCCGCGAGAATCCGCGGCGGCTGCGGCCCGACCAGTTGCAAGGTCATCTGCCCGGTGCGGTAGTAGCGCCGATGGAAGTCGTGCAGTGCCTGCTGGAACTCGGGGCTGGCCACCGGCAGGCTGTCGCGGTTGCCGGCATGGACGGCGCGCAGCGGATGGCGGGCCGAGACCCCGCCGGCCAGGCCGAACAGGTGCTGGGCCTGGGTATCGCGCGACCAGGCGATGAACTCGGCATGCAGCACTTCGCGCTCGCGTTGCTGGTCCTCGATGGCCAGTCGCGGCCGGGCCAGCATGTCGCACAGCCGATCCAGGCCCTCGCCGAACACCGCCTGGGGCAACTCGAAGAAATAGTCGGTGGTGCGTTCGCTGGTGCGCGCGTTGACCTGTCCACCATGGCGCTGGACGAAGGCCATCAGCCCTTGTTCGCGCGGGAAGCGCTCCGTGCCGAGGAACACCAGGTGCTCGAGGAAGTGCGCCAGCCCCGGCCACCGCGCGTCGACGTCGTGGCTGCCGGCCTCGACCCTCAGCCATGCGGCGGCACGACGCAGGCGGGGCTCATGGCGCAGGCGCACGCGCAAGCCATGGGCGAGGACAAGGCTTTCGCAGCCCTGGTCGCTGGATTCGGTCATGGGGGTTCCCGGGAGAAATGGATCGTCACCGGGAGATGCTAGCGGATCCGGCGCCCCCGTGCCGGGCGTCCGCATCGCCATCTGCCGTGCGCTCAGGAGCGGGCGATCAACTGCACCTCGAGCGTCTCCATCTTGCGGAGGACCGGATGGGGACCGAACGTGGGCGGCTTGACGAGCTTCATGTCGGGGAAGCGCTTGAGCAGGGTGTCCACGGCGATCCGCCCCTCGAGCCGCGCCAGGTGGACGCCGAGGCAGAAGTGCATCCCGTTGCCGAACGCGACGGTCGCGGTGGTGCTGCGGCGCACGTCGAACGTCTCGGGATTGGGGAACGCGGCCTCGTCATGCATCGCGCTGTTGATCATGAGGAACAACCGCTGCCCCTTCTTGATCTTCACGCCGCCGAACTCCACGTCCTCGCGCGCGTAGCGGGTGAGGCCCAGCTTGCCGAAGTTGTCGAAGCGCAGCACCTCCTCGAGGGTGTTCTTGACGAGCTCGGGCTCGGCCTTGAGCTGGGCGAACAGCTCGGGCCGCCGCAGGATGTTGGACAGGGTGAAGCCGATGAGGTGCACCGTGGTCTCGAAGCCCCCCACGATGAGCGAGGCCACCAGCGACAGCAGCTCCGAGGTGCTCAGCTTGTCACCCTGCTCCTCGGTCTGGATGAGGGTGGTGAGGATGTCGTTCTCCACGGGGTTGCGGCGCCGCTCCTCGATCGTCTCGCGCAGCAGTGCGATGCCCTCGCGGATGTCCTTGCGCACCGCCACCAACTCCTCGGGAGGAATCAGGCTGGGGAGGATGCTCTTGATCGACGCCTCGGTGAAGCGCTGGAAGAGCACCTCGCGCCCCTTGGGAATCTTCAGCAGGGAGCTCATGACCCGCGCGGGAATGGGGTCCGCGATGTCGCTCACCAGGTTGACCGTTCCCTTGGCCTCCGCGGCGTCGAGCAGCTCATCCACGATCGCCTGGATCTCCGGCCGCAGCCACTCGACGGCACGGGGGGTGAACGCTGGACTGACGAGCCTGCGCACCCGGGCATGGTCCGCGTCGGACAGCGCGAAGAGGTTCGACTTGTTGAGTTCGTCCCGCTCCGGAATCAGCGCCGCGGTCCCCAGGGTGCTGGCGAGCTCCCAATCAGCGGGGTTGGTCGAGAAGCGTTTGTTGTCACGCAGCGCGGCGATGACATCCTCGTAGCGGGTGACGATCCAACCATGGCCCTGATCCCAGTACGAGATGGGCGCCTGGGTCCGCAGATCCTTGAACATGGGGTACGGATTGACGTCGAAGCCGGGGGCATTCGGGTTGAAGGGACAGGACTTCGTCTCGGACTTCGTCTGCTCTTGCGACATGGACAGCCTCCTATGGGTTTTCGGTTCAGAAGAGCACCGGGATGTGCTTGAAGCCGCGCATGGCGGCCCCCACGCCCAGGCGGAGCGAATCGGCGCTCTCGGCCAGCCGCAACTTCGGGAAGCGCCGGAACAGGGTCTCGAAGGCAATCTGTGCCTCGAGCCGGGCCAGCGGGGCCCCGATGCACACGTGGATGCCCTTGCCGAAGGCGATGTTCCGGTGGGCATCGGGCCGCGAGATGTCATACGCGTCCGGATTCTCGAAGCGCTGGGGATCCCAGTTCGCCGAGGCGAGTCCCACCGACAGCTTCGAGCCCTTGGGAATGTGGACACCGCCCAGCTCCAGGTCCTCCTTGACGATGCGCGGGCTCCCCAGGAAGTCCACCGGCCCCCAGTAGCGCAGCGTCTCCTCCACCATCCCCTTGGCCATGCCAGCGGGGTCCGCGAGGAAGCGGGCGTGCTGCTCGGGATGCTTCAGCAGCGCGACGACCCCATTGCCCAGCAGGTTCACCGTCGTGATGTGGCCGGCGATGAAGAGGATGAACACCATCGACAGCAGCTCCTGCGAGCTGAGCCTGTCGCCATCCTCCTGGGCGTGCACCATCTGGCTGATCATGTCCTCGGTGGGCTCGCGCCGCTTGCGCTCGAACAAGCCCTCCAGGTAGCGCGTGAAGTCCATCATTCCGGCCCGCGCCGCCTGGTTGGTCATGTACTGCTGGGGATCCGACTGGAGGAACCGCTCCGCCCAAACATGCACCTGGGGTTGGTCCTCCACCGGGATGCCGAGCAGGTCGCTGATGACCTGGACCGGCAGCGGGTAGGCGAAGGCCTCGACGAACTCCATCCGGCGCTCCGGTGCCGTCTCGCCCCGCTCGGCCGCGGCCCGCTCGGCCTTGTCGAGCAGCTCATCCACGAGCCGCTGGATGCGGGGCTTGAGGGCATCCATGGCCCGTGCGGTGAAGTTCGGCTGCACCAGCTTGCGCAGCCGCGTGTGATCCGGGGGATCCAGCATGATGAGGCTGTGGGCGATGGGGCGGAACTCCTCGGGCATGGCGGCCACCGCGCGCTCGCTCTGCGCCGGCGTCATTCCCGTGCGGAAGTCGGAGGCGATCCGCTCGTCGAGCAGCGCCTCCGTCACCTCGTCGTACCGGGTCACGAAGAGCCACTCATCTCCCGAGGCTCCCTGGGCCTGGTGCTCCGGCGCGCCCGCCGCCCGGGCCTTCTCCGTGAGGTTGGAGCCGAAGGAGACGCGCACGACGGGGCCCTGGGCCCGCAGGCCAGAGTAGATGGCGTGGGCACCGGCCAGGAACTCTGGATTCGCCCTGTCCAGCTTCACCGTGGGGGGCGCGACGGGCGCCTCGTTCGGGGTCGTCTTCGCTCCGAGGCTTGGGCTCGTGTGGGGCGCCGTCTCGCGCTCCTGTGCGTCGGGGGGGGTCGTCGCCATGTGTCCTCTCACGTCGGGCCACCGGGCCCAAAGTCGTTAGCCTGGGAAAACATATCTGAAGCAAAGGAATTGGCAATACCCATGCCCCCCTGGGTACGCGTTGACGGAGTGGTTCAGTTCACGTTCAATTTTTGACGTAAACGACATGGATGAGATTGTCCGCGGCAGAGGATCAGGAGCGATGACTCGGAGCGACCCCCCCATCGAGCACGCGGAGCGCGCTCTGCTGCTGATGTCCCGCCTCCACCGCTGGGCCGCCACGCGCGTGCAGGCGAACCAACTGAGCGGGGAGTTGAGTCTGCGTCAGCTCACCCTGCTCTACGCCATCCGGCAGGGAGTCTCCTCTCCCAGGCTCCTGGCGCGGCGGCTGCTGGTCACCCCCGCCGTCATCACCGGACTGCTCGACCGCCTGGAGCGGCAGGGCTACGTGCGACGCGAGGCCGAGCCCGATGACCGGCGGCGGCTGCGCACGGTGCTGACGGAGGCTGGACTGGCGGTGAGCCAACAGGTCCGGCAGGCGGTGACCGGTGACCTGGCCGCCCAGTTCGCGAGCGCCTCCCCGGCGGAGCTGAAGGAACTGGGCCGCGCGCTGGATCTCGTGGAGCGTGCGATCGGCGCGCTGGAGCAACGCACGCCCTCTCCCCCGGAGGGAGGGCTGGAGGACGAGGAGGTGCGCTCCGCCCGGCCGAGACGTGTGCCGCCCGCGAGCGGCGGCCAAAAAAAGAAGTGATACGGGCGAAAGCCCGACGTGCCTTGAGCCATTGCCGGGGAAGGTGTCGGGGAAGGTGTCAAAGGACTCGTACCAGCGAGTTCTTTGACACCTTCCGCCGGCCTTCCGCCGCTAGCCGAGCGCGATCATGTCGGGCCGGTTGCGGTGCTGATCGGCCCAGCGGCGGAGCTCCGAGGGCAAGCGCCAACCGAGCGAGACCATCTGCGCGAGCACGGGGTACTTGGGCGCACGCTGGGGCAAGGTGGCGAGCCAGTGCTCCGCGGTGACGAGCCACATGTCCGCCGCCGACCAGCCACTCCGGGCGATGGTGGGGCGCGAGAGCACCGAGACGCGCTGGCCCAGTGCGTCCAGCGCGCGCTGGACGCGCTCCATCGCCTCGGTCTTCACGGCACTCCAGGCCTCGGAGGAGTGAAGCGCGTAGTACCGGGCGCCGAGATCGGCGACCGTGCCCAGGGCGACGTCGACGAGCGAGGCGACCTCGAAGACGGCGAGCGCATCATCGGGCTCCGAAGGCCAGAGCCTCGGAGCCGAGGGGTAGGCCCGATCGAGGTAGTGGGAGATCGCGGTCGAGTCCCCGAGGACACGCCCATCCTCCTCGACGAGGACGGGGGTCGTCTTGAGCGGGGAGAGGCGGCGCGACTCCTCGAGGAACTCCGGGTGGGCACGCACGTGACGCAGTTCGACGGTGAGCCCCTTGTGCGCGAGTGCGAGGCGGGTACGGCGGGCGAAGGGTGAGGTCTGGATGTGGAAGAGGATGCGCATCATCAGCGAACGGCCGGAGAGGGTCCCAGGTGCGCGGGAGGTAGGCCCGATAGCGCGCGAGCGCCTCCGAGGTGTTTACCCGGAAAGGGAGCCGGTGCGAAAGACTCGCACCCGGAGCGGAACCAGGTGCTACCTGCCCCGGGAGCGCCCGCCGCCACGGCTGGTGCCACGCCGCTCGGGATTCTGCCTCGTGCCGCCCCGTTGCGAGCCCTGCCCCTTCGTCGTGCGTGCGGCCTCGCTCCGAGGGGCCCGGTGCTCGCCGCTCGCCACGGGGCTCTTGCGGGTCGCCCGGCGCGGCGTGGCCTTCCGGGCCGTCGTCTTCTCGGCGGTGGCCTTCTTCGCCGTGGCCCGGGCCTGCTCGGCCAGCTTGCGGTGATGGCGCGAGGGCCCCAGCTTCTCGCCCGTCTCCAGGTCCACCGTCTCGCGGGCGATGAGCTTGTTGAAGTTGCTGCGGTGCCCATGCGCATGCGCCGAGTACACGAGCGCCAGCTTGTGCTTCTCGAAGGTGTCGAAGAACTCGTCCCAGGAGATGGGCTCCAGCGTCCCCCGGCCCGAGTAGCCCGGGAAGTCGATCCGCAGGATGCCCGTTTCGTCACCCTTGCCCGTCCCCGTCACCATCGACGGCCGGCCACAGCGAGCATCCGCCCACTGGCGGATCTCCTCATGGTCGATCGTCACCCGAGAACTCTTCGTTGCCATGGCGCACCCCCTGTGCATGAGCGCCGCGTCCGACAGCGGCCCTCTCAGCAAGGGTGCACCTCGTCGGCTCCGGGGACTACCCGTGTGGCCTCGATGCAACCCCTTGGGGCCGTCAGTCCCTGGCGTTGCCTCGGAGCCCAGGCGAGGGGAGGGATGCTCCATGGCGGGCCAGGCCCTCCGGCGTGTTCACGCTCACTACCGAGCGCGGCTCCGCGTCCACCGCGCGCAGGGAGTCCTCGGGCATCCGCCTCGCCCGGCAGCGAGAGACCAGGCTCTGCAGCGAGGGCTCCTCGGCTCTCAGGGCCTCTCCCCACGGGCCCGCGAGCGCCTTGCGGTAGAGCGCCAGCAGCGGCTCCACCCGCCCGAGCAGCTCAAGCGCAGTGCTCGGCCGTTGGGGCATGCCTCCACGCACCGGGCCTTGAAGGAGTTGCGCGAGCAGTACCGCTCTTTCGTCGTGGCGTTCCAAGAGGCGGCGGCTCGGTGGCGGCGGGGAGACTTCTCGGTGAGCTTCCCTCTCCACTCCTTCCCGCCGCGCGTCGTGCCGGATCGCGTCGCTCGAGTTCTTTGACACCCTCTCCGACAACCCCATGCGTCCTGGGAAATGGAGCTTGCCTCCTTTCCCCATGGTGGGGACAATCACCAACTCACGTTCCTGGGGTGCTCCGAGGGGCAGGAGGATCCGGTCATGCGTCAGCTTGTCACTCACGCCCTGTGCTTGGTGCTGATACCGATGTTGGCTCGAGGCGCCCCGCCCGGTCGAGCACTCGAGCCTGTCGAAGTGCGCGAGTACGACGGCGGCTGGGGGCGTAAAGGGGTTCAGTTCATCTTCAAGCGACTCCCTCCCGACCGCGACCAGGAGGCGCTGACCCGGGAGGACAGGCAAGTCATCCGTGCGGCCTTCGAAGAGGTATACGGCAAGCAGGAGCCACTCCCTCCGCCACGGTACCCCGGCGGGGCGAGGCTCGCGAGTGTGGGGACTCAATATGTCAGCACGGCCCCTCCAGAGTGGCAGGAGAAGATTCGCAAGGACTATGAAGAGCTTTACAGGACGGGGCCGTCTGCCCTCGCGTTGCCAAGCAACCTGGAAGACAGCCGCTTCTTCCAGGCTCTGAGGCTCTCCCCTCAATATAAGGGAGAGGGCGCACGCGAGGCGGCCATGGAGCTGTTCAGCTCGCCCGCTTTTATCGTATCCATGGCCGCCTCAATGACTTTGTATCTCGCGGCGCTCGCGGCACCTGAGCCCGTTCTGAGTAAGGGGTTTGTGGCGGCTGTCTCGCTATGGCTCCTGGTCACCTATGGCGCTACGGAAATCATGAACGTAGCGATGGCGGTCAAGCAGTTGTACCAGGAGGCCGAGGCGGCGCAGAACTTCAAGCAGCTGGACAAAGCCGCCCAGAGCTTTGGCCCGAAGATAGGCGGCACGGCGCTGAGGGTCCTTGTGTCAATAGCTCTGGGGCGGCTGGCGGGGAAGCTGCCACAGGTGCCCAAGGCGCCGGGAGGAGGTGGACTGTGGACAAGGCTCGGCGTGCCCCGGTACGCCCTGACGAGAAATGTCACACTGCAGGGGGCACCGGTCGTGCAGGGGGCCGGTGCGCAGGTGCCTGCCGATCGTGGTCGGAGAGGCCGCGGCTGCGGAGACCTCTGTGGCGAACGGGACGGTCCTGCTGATGGGGGCTCTGCTGGGCACAGAAGCCTCCGCGGTCAAGGCAGCCATCAAGGCGGCCCGGACAACGGGAGGCTGCCGGGAAGACAACAGCAAGGGTGATGCTCCAGAACACCACATTGCCACCGACAAGAATGGCAAGGCCGAAGTCAGAGGTGGCCCCTGGACACCACAGTTTGAGCCTCTCTTCGAACGAGCCGGCATGAGCCTCAATGATCCAGCGAACAAGCTCTTTGTTATTGGCCACAAGGGGCCTCACCCCGAGCAGTACCATCAAGAGGTTTATGACCGTCTGACTGACGCAGTCAGCTGTGCGCAGGGCCAGACGAATGCAGGCGCAAACTCACCAATGCGCTTGATGAAATCGCGGGCGACATCTGCAGGTCTGGATCACGACTCAATAAATTCGTTACAAAGAAGCCATGAGCAATCAGGATAGATACTTCCGTCTAACGGGCGACGTACACATTCCGGGGCGTTGGTATGTCCAAGGCCCCTGGGACGCTGAGGGAAGGAGGAGCATTCCCGGGCGGCTACAAGAGGGAAATGCTTTGAGCTTGGACTGGAGGCCCTTCTTCTCTGTGCGTTACCCCGGGCAGGCACTCGATTATACAGAAACAGAGGCCACTGCTGTTGTAAGCCATCGCTTTGTTTCCCTGTGCGAGCAGCTAGGCATCCAGAACGACGTGCAATTCATCCCGGCACGAGTGGAAAATAAGTCTGAGCAGTATTTCATCCTCAACACACTCCACATCATCAGGTGTATTGATGAGGCCCGATGCGAGGAGGTTACATTTTGGGAGCCCAGGCATGGAGAGCCAGAAAGGGTGGGCGAATACCGGAACGTCGCCGGCCTGAGGATAGATCCGACGAAGGTGGGCGGCGCTAATATCTTCCGTCCTTGGGGCTGGACGGTGGTGCTGATCGTCTCCGAGCGCGTCAAGCTGGCCATGGAGGAAGAAGGTCTCTCCGGTACCAAGTTCATCGAAGTGTGACTGGGCGCCTTGCGCTCGTCGCCTCCTGTGGGAGACGCTCCTGTATCGGTAGCGACACTCCGGGCCTTGGGTTCCCCCTGCGCACGCACAGCGTTCGTGGGGGCGGACACCCCGCTTTCCAAGAGGCGGCGGCTCGGTGGCGGCGGGCGGGGAGACTTCTCGGTGAGCTTCCCTCTCTACTCCTTCCCGCCGCGTGTCGTGCCGGCTCGCGTCGCGTCGGGTAGGCCGGGGCAGTTGCCCACCCCGGCCCCCCACAGATCCGGACGTGCAGAATTCCCGCATCCGGCTCCTCGGCTCATGGTTTCGCCGCGAGCACTATCCGAGGACGTTGTGTTGAGACGGTTGTAGGGCTCGGTGTCCCCTCCGTCTTTCCCTCCCCCGGTTCCATGTTCCGGTGCCCCCTTCCCTCCACGGGGTCCGCTCGCTGCGTTCCCCCGCTTCATCGGTACTACGAGGCACTCCGACTCCCTGACGACCTTCCCGCCCGGCTTCGTTGCCTTCGTCGGCGCAGTACCACCGCCACCCGTCTTTCGCTCCCGTGGAGGTCGGGCGCCCATCCTCCGCGGACCAGGGTTGTTCACCGGCTTCCCCAACCGGCCACTCAACGTGGAGTCGTCAGGACCTCCCCTTTCAAGGTCGATGGAGGGTGCTTCTTTTAGAATGACAAACAGGGAAGAAATGGCGAGCGAAGGCAACCTGGCGCTCTATCAAGACATAGCCATCCCATGGAGCGCCCGCCACTGGACGCTCTTGGGGTCGTCTGGTCTCTTGAGTGCCTCGGTTCCTCCCTGCTCAGCAGAGCGTCTCCCCCTTGAGCACATGCGCTGTCGCCACGTGTTTGCGCGCCACCTCCCCCGGAGCATAGCCCTTCTTCACTTTCTTCTTGGCTGCCCGGGAATGTTTGCGCAACGTCGCGGGCTTCACCTTCTTCGCCATTTCCAACAGGGCCGCACTCAACTGCTCCGCGGATTGCACTTCCTGCCCGGCCCACTCCTCTGGCTCCACCATCACCATCATCCCCCCGTAGGTGAATTTCACCTCGGCGGCGATGTAGTAGGTGGACACTTGCATGTTGTTTGCCTCCAAGTCATGGCTGGCTTCCACTGCTGACTTCACCACGGACAACGCGTTGTAGGCCAGCACCGCCACCCCGAAAGCCAGCAGCGCCGCTCTCGGCTTCCCCAGACTCCTCACCTCGCTTTCGAGGACGGACTCCAGCTCTCCAAACATCGCCTCTATCGTCCAGCGCTTCCTGTACAACTCCGCTACTTCCAGGGCGCTCATCTTCTCCGTCGGCACGTTCGTGAGCAGGCGGATGACTGTTTCCCCATCCTCCGTTGGCTCATCCAAATGCACTTCAATCCGTCTCAGCTCCAACGGCACCTCCCCCTCCACGCGCACTGCCTGCTCGTACACTCTTCCTGTCCGCCCTCGTCCCACTTCTTGCTTCTCTCCCAGCTCGGTCGGACTGGGCGACACTCCATGCTCGCGAATGATGAAGGCCGCTTTCTTCTCCTCCACCGCTCGCAAAATCCGACTCGTGCTGAAGTTTCTGTCCGCCAGCCACAGCTCCCCCCCTCACTCGCTCCAGCACGGGCCCCGTCAACGCTCGCTCCTGTGCATGCGCATCCTCCGCGGGCAGCACATCCACCACCAACCCCATCTCAGGCGCATACACCACCAAGGACTGTCCGGGCAGTGCTGCTCCTCGGAAGTTTCTCAGCGGCTTGAGCCTCTTCTCACTGGCCGGTAGATGATTGCCATCCAAGACTCGCACCTGGTAGCCCGCCGCCCACGGCTCCTGCTTCTTCATGGGTCGCACCACCGGCAACAGTCTCTCCGCGCTCCCTTGCACCAGCGCTCGCACCACCTGGGGCTCGGTGCGATTGACTTTGTCGTAGAGCGCTGCCAGCGAGACGGTCAAGTCGGGGGCCGACTGCGCCGCGGCGTGCAGCGACGGCCTCAATCCCAGCGCCACCAGTCCCATCAAGTCCACTACCGAGGAGAAGAGCAGCTCACGCGTGTACTGCTTGTCTCGCTGTGCTTCAAATACCTCATCAATCCACTGCGAACTCAGGGCATGCTCCAGCGTGCGGCGCACCATCACCGTGACGGGACTGCGCTGCGTGAAACGCTCCACGATTGTATTCAAGGCCACGTTCGTTCCTCCGCGTAGGGGCGCGAGGAATTCGTCTTGGTCGTCCGTAACTCCGGACCCACCTCCGCCCAGGTGGGCATTCACCTTCCCACCTGACTCCTATGGTAGCACCCTCCACATGACCTTGAAAGTGGTGGTCGTCAGGACCTCCCAGGTTCCTGGAGGACCCTCTTGTGTGCGTGCCCCGCTCTCAGACCCCGGCGAGACCCCAGGACCTGGCCTGTTGCGACCCTGGGATGCTGCCTTCCGCTACTCGAACGGCGTCGGCTCTCGCGACGATTCAATTCTTTCGGGGCTCAATCACGCGGCCCACCTACTCGCTGTCTACGCTTCGCGGCCCGGGTCACCCCGGCACCACGCAAGACTCGCTTCCGGCTGGTGGCCTCCTTTGCCGGGCGGGGTTTGAACCCGCAGGGTCCCTTCGTGAAGTTTCCGCTCTACATCGCTTCCTCCTCACCCAGGCTTTACCTGGCGCACTCGAGTCCTTTGACACCCTCTCTGGAGCTCGGGCTCCAGGGAGGAGAGCTCCGTCATGGCGGGCTCGAGCCGCTGCTGCCAGCGCCCCATGTCCGCGAACAATGCGCTCCACGCTGTAGAGGAGGCAGGGGGGGCCGCGCACTGTCACCCTCGGGAACGTCACATTCCCGGTGAGCCAGAAGGCGGAACCCTGAGCACGGCCATTGCGAGCCGTGCCGAGCCTCAAGGGGTGGAGCGCCCGCCGACCTCCGGGAAGCGCTCGTAAGCCCGCAGTAGCGCGTCCAGGTGGGCGAGGTTGTCCAGGTCGAGCGGTGCATCGGTGAGCTGCACAACCCACCCCCCCGACGCCGTGCGCCGTGAGCGCGAGAGCAGGTCCGAATCGCGAGTCGAGTCCGGAAAGCCGATGGCCCGTGCGGCAGCGGCCGACCAGTAGTTCAGCCATCCAAGGCGAGCCGGAATCTCAGGCGAGCGGATGTTCCATGGGAGCTTTAGCGCTGGCAGCCCTCGGGGTGGAGGCTGCGGATTCGCCGCCCAGTTTTTCGTCTGGCGCGCAATATCTACTCCCGCGTTGAACGGCGTTGCATGCCCCCAGAAGGCGCGAGCACCCTCCGCTATGGCTTCCAGCACCTCCTCGGCCGCCGCGATGCCGTCTACGGTCAGAGGCAACACCGCATGAATATCGAGCTGGGCTTGGCCACCCGGCGAGCTGCCCGCCGGTAGTTCCAATCCAGTCACCGTGACCCGGAAGTCATCATCCCCGTTGCGGAGGAGCGGAAAGCCACGCCCGTTTGGCCTCCCTCGGGCGAGAAATGCCTCGCGCTGCGGCACTGGGATGCGCTTCCCCTCGCTAGAAATCGTCCACTCCAGGCGCAAGCCAGGGAGCGCACGCTCCATTCCATGAACAACGGCCAAAGGGCGGCCATCGTTGCCCACGAGTTCTGGTGCGTAAACGGTAATGGCAAGTTCATTTTCTTGTGTGGCTGGCATCTCAGCACCACTCCATAACTACGATGACTCCATCGAGATCCGGGGCCGTGCGTTCCAGCGCGGCTTTGTGCGCGGGGCTCCGCACGCCGACCCGGAAGTCAAATCCGCAAGCCAGAGCGAGGGCGCGCTCATGCCGCAACTTTTCCACCAGGCCCTCGACCACGATGTCTCGAAGGTCGGGTGGGTACGTATCGAAATTGTCGGTCTTGACCTCCCAGAGCGTGCGCGTGGCCAGTTGCAGCGCGTCGAAGTTTTTCCCATTCACGAACACATCCCCGCCGGGGAAACTGTTGAACGGAATTCTGTCGGCGCACTTGTTGTGCAGTTTATTACCGCCACGGTGGTACGGCACTGGGACGGGCTCGCACCTGTTGCGATCTCGCTCCGTGACTTCGGGTGGCTCCAGAGGAGGGAAATCCGGTGCTCTTGGCTCCGGCTTGGGCCTTTTTTTCGGCGAGGGCTCCTGCGGCGCGGGCTTTGTTTCGGGCACGGGCTTCACTTCTGGCACGGGGCGCGTTTCAGGCACGGGCCTTGCCTGGGGACGACCCCTCTTCTCCGCGTAAGTATCCAACGCTTCTTTGATGGCGAAGCCCACCACCACCACGCCCGCCACAACTACCGCCCCCACGACGAGCTCCGGTGCCGCCAGCACGCAGACCCCAAGCCCCACGGCAGCGGCACCCGCCGAGGCGATCGCGCATTTTCCCGTGCGGTCGTGAAACTCGATCCGGTCATGGTCCAGGGCATGAAAGCACCGCTCCACCAGCACGGACCAGGGCTCAGAAGCTTCGCGGACGGCGCAACGCCCCCCATCCGTCCAGGGCAGCGTCGCCGCTCGCTGGAGGTTGGGCCTCGGGTCTCGGGCCGCCAGCTTTCTTGAGCTGGGCGCTGACGTAGCGCAGGCAGAGACATAGAGCAAAAGTGCGATGCACGCTCGGAAACGCATAGCTCGGAGAGGGTATCAAAGGATTCGAAACGGGGGACTTGAGCGAGAACGAAGCTCGACGTGGACGGGTAACCGACCGCTCTTCCCGTCTTTCTGAGGACTTGCGACTGGCCTCCAGGGTGTATTCGGCCTGGCGGAGCACACGCGCGGGGGAAGAGGATGGGTTGGCCACTGAGGATGTTCCAGCTGGTATCGCTTCACCGATGGGCTGACGGGCATCGTGCACTGTCATTGACACCCGTCCGCGAGCGGCTCTCGCCTCATTCGTCGAGCGCGAGCGACACATACCACCGCTTTCGCCCTGGAAGAGGCTTCCGCCCCGAGAAGCCAGCTGGTCGCGGCACCCAGTCATAGCGGAGCCGGTATCCCGTGGGCAGGACCTTCCAATACGTGGCCTGCCAGGGCACCAATGCCTCGCCCCGCTTCGATTCCGCGACCGGCTGATGCCCGCTGCCATCCACCTCATGGAGTCGATACTCCGCCTCCGCGGCTTCGCGGCTGTTGGCCTCGATGACGCACTCCCGTGGCTCGAGGCTGGACCAGGCCGTGAGATAGCGACTCCAATCGGGCCGGGCGTAATGCTCCCAGGTGGCGCCCCCTCGTGCGGTGAGTTGATAGGCGAACGTGTCCGAGCCTCGCGGTCTGCTCTCGGCCAACGCTCGCCCGAAATCCTCACACGCGAGCATCACCTGCTGCTCATTCTCCACGGAGTAGACCTGAATGAGGTCTCGCTCGCTCAGCGAGACCAACTTCTCATGCAGCGCCTCGAACGAGAGGCCATGCCCACGGCGCAGGTTCAATGCCAGGGCCACCTCGGGTCCGAGGAGCATGGACAGGCACGTGCGCAGTTCCGACACGACCTCCAGGAACCACAGGTCGTCTTTATCGATGATCGAAGGCGGTAGTGAGGACATGGGGCAGGGCAGTCTAGCTCCACTCCGCGCTCGTGGGCCCTCCCCGCGAGCGGCACATCCGCTCGTCCGAGACCTGGGGCAGGTCGCTACAGCGCGTCCTGCTCGCCCCAGGTGCGCTCCCGGTGGAGCCGGGCGCGCAATTCAGACACCACCTCGGGATGCGCAGCGGACACCTCGTGCCGCTCCTCGGGGTCCTCGTGGACGTCATAGAGCTCCACGCGCACGCCCTCTCGCGTGGGCAGCTCCAGCAGCTTCCAGCGGCCCAGGTAGAGGCCCCGGTGCCTGGCGCGCTCCACCGTCTCCTCCCACTCGGGCTTGAGTGACAGGTCCCCCGTGCCGGGCTCCGCCCGCATGGTCTCGTAGAGCCAGGGGTAGGGCAGGCGGAACCGTTGGTAGCGCTGGCCATCCCGCTCCGAGAACCAGATGTCTGTCTCGATGAGCGCGGGCAACTCCTCCAGCGCGGGAGGCTCCCACCCCGGCGTGAGCTGGGCGGCCAACGAGCGCCCCTGGAAGCGCGCCGGGGCCTCCACGCCCAACAGATCCAGCAGGGTGGGCGCCACGTCGATGGCCCGGGCGCGCACCGCCACCTCCCGGCCCGCCGCCACCTTCCCCGGCCAGCGCAGGATGAAGGGCACGCGCAGGGCCTCGCCGCCCCACAGGTGCTCCCCATGGCCCATTCCCCGGTCGCTCTCCTCCAGGTGCTCGCCGTGGTCCGACAGCACCACCACCAGCGTGTCCTCCTCGAGCCCCCGCCGCTCCAGCTCCTCCATCGTCCGCCCCACGAACGCATCGAAGGCGAGCACGCTCGCATCGTAGTTGGCCACCAGCGCCGCCTTGTCCGAGTTACTCGGAGGCGCGCGCGGCGGCTCCATCTGGGGCGTGGCCCCGAAGTGCCAGGGTCCGCTCTCTCCAGGTGTGAGGAATCGACCCTCGTGCGGATGCGGCGCGGCGTAGGGGAAGTGTGTCACCGAGGCGAACACGAGCAGCGCGAAGGGCTCGTCGGAGCCGACGCCCTCGAGCGCGCGGCGGGTGCTCGCCGCGAGCGGGGAAGGGTCGGTGAGCTCGGGAAATTGCCGCCGCTCGGGGAAGAACGAGGGCACGAGCGCGGTCCACGGCAGCAGCGTCACCTGGGTGATGAGCATGCGCTGGCGGATGAGCTCGGGGAAGTTGAAGGAGGGGGCGCTCACGTGCTCGAAGCCCAACGGCAGGCGCGAGAAGATGTCGCCCGCGTAGTCGGACAGCACCTCCGTCCGCCAGCCCGCCTCGCGCAGCGCGGTGGCGAGCGTGGGAAAGGATTGAGCGCGCGCCTCGGGGCCCACCATGGTGTGACGGATGGGGTGCTGGCCCGCCCACTGCGAACTCAGCAGCGTCGTCCACGAGGGCCCCGTGCGCGGAATCTGCACGAGCGTCTCCTCGAAGTGACTGCCCTCGCGCATGAGCCGGTCGATGTGCGGCGACGTCGGGCGGGGATACCCGTTGCCCGAGAGGTGATCCGGCCGCAGCCCATCCGAGGCGAGGATGAGCAGGTTGGGGCGGCGGGGCCGCTCGGAGGAGGCCGCGGAGCCGGGGTTCCACGCGAGCAGCAGTCCCATGAGCAGCGCACCCAGGACGGCCACCCCCAAGGGCTTCAGCGCGGCCGGTGCGAGCCGCGGCGTCCGGACCTCCCCTCGATGCTCCCTCCCGAGACGCCAGAGCGCCAACACGGGGGCGAGCGTGAGGAGCAGCGCGGCCAGGGCCCGCCAGGGCGCGGGAGACGTCTGACTGACAGCCAGCAGCAGGGCCCGCGTCCATTCCGCGCGCGTGTAGAGCGTGGCGGCGTAGAGGTGGGGATGGTGAGCCATGTCCCCCAGGAGCGCGAGCAGCGCGAGGAGCAGGCTTCCGCCGAGTCCCCAAAGGAAGGCCGCGCTCCACCGCTTCACGCCCACGCCCCACGCGCCCAGCCCCAGGCCGAGCCCCGCGAGCAGCCCCAGCACCGTATGGGCCGTGAGAAGGCGGGCCACCTGCCCCAACACCACGTGCCGCCACTCCCGCCACACCAGCGCGGTGAGTTCGGTGTTCTCGTTGCCCTGATAGCCCAACTGCATGTTGAGCACGGCACACAGGGTGTAGAGACCGATGAAGGCGCACAGCCCGCCCCGGCAGGCCCAGGTGAGCACACGCACGAAAGGGAGCGGGGTCGCGGGCCTCATCTCACCGGACAGGGTGTTCATCGGGCAGGCGACTGACACCCCCTCGCCGGAATTTCAGGCGACTCGCCGGGTGGTGTCCGACACCTCGGAGAGAGGCGAGCGGGCATCCTGGGCTCGTCTGGTCGCTCGGGCGGGGCGTCCCAGCGGACAGGCTTCATCGAGCCGGCGAGGTCAGCCCCCGCTCCTCGAGGACAGCGAGGACGCGGGCCACGCTCATCTCCACGCTCTCCGAATCACTGAGGATCAAGATCTCGGGCGACTCGGGCGGCTCGTAGGGATCCGAGATGCCCGTGAAGTGGGGAATCTCACCCGCCAGGGCCTTCTTGTAGAGCCCCTTCACGTCTCGACGGATGAGGACCTCCAGACTGGCTTGCATGTATACCTCGAGGAACGGGATGCCCTCCTCGGCCGCCAACCGCCGCACCTCGTCGCGCGAGTCTCGATACGGGGAGATGGCGGCGGAGAGCACCGCGATGCCATGCCTGGCGAGCCGCCGCGCCACGAAGCCGATCCGCCGGATGTTCTCCTCGCGGTCCGGCCGGGTGAAACCCAGTCCGCGCGAGAGAAAGTTGCGGATCTCATCCCCATCGAGGATGTCCACGGAATGTCTGGGCATCAGTCGGCGGCTGACTTCCACCGAGAGCGTGCTCTTGCCCGCGCCGGACAGGCCCGTGAACCAAAGGATGAAGCCTTTCGACCGGACGGCGTCGTCCCCTGATGGTTTCACCGCGGCCTCACGCTCATGACCCTCGTCTCGAAAGCCGAGCGTCCAAGGTATCACGCCCTCTCGTCTCCTGACTGCTTCCTTGCTCGGCGTCGAGGTAGCGCATCCCAGTGAGGTCGAACTGCGCGCGGGGGGCAGGGCGCATTGCCGCCGGTGCGAGGCTGGACCTATCCTCCAGGTCCTTCCTCGAGTCCCCTTCATGACCCACCGACCCCACGTCTACGCGCCCGAGATCTGGAACAACCCACACCCCTTCTATGCGGCACTTCGGCGGGAAGCGCCGGTGAGCCAGGTGGAGCCGGGAGGAATGTGGGCGGTGACCCGCTACGAGGACGTGCTCTACGTCCTCAAGAATCCGCAGCTCTTCTCGTCCGAGGGCTTCCGTTCCGCCGTGCAGCCGGCCTGGCTCGAGCAGCGCAACCCGGTGATCGACTCCATCCTGATGATGGATCCGCCGACCCACACCCGCTTGCGGTCGCTCATCACCCGGACCTTCTCGGCTCCGGGCGTGGCCCGCCTGGAGTCCTCCATCCGCGCCTCGGCGGAGTCGATCGTCGCCGACATGTTGGCGCGCCGCCGGGTGGACTTCGTCGAGTCGATGGCCCTGGCGCTGCCCTCGCGCGCCATGGGCGCGCTGCTGGGGCTGGATGCCTCGTTGGCGCCACGCTTCAAGAGCTGGGCGGACGCGGTGACGGGCGTCGGCATCATCCCCGCGGAGGCCACGGAGCGACGGGCCGAGCTGGTCGCGTTCCTGGACGACATGAAGCACCACCTGACGGGCGTCCTGGAGCTGCGCCAACGCGAGCCCGGCAATGACGTGGTGAGCGATCTGCTGCAGGCCCGAGCACAAGGCGGGGTGATGTCGGATGACGAGCTGATGGGCTTCCTCGTCCTGCTGCTCGTCGCGGGCCTGGAGACGACGTATGACCTGCTGGGGCTCTGCGGGCTGACGCTGGCGGACAACCCGGACATCTGGGCGCGGCTGAAGAAGGACCGGACGCTCGTGCCCAAATTCATCGAGGAGGTGCTGCGCTTCGAGTCCCCCTCCCAGTCCACCATCCGCACCACCACCCAGGAAACGGAGCTGGGTGGGGTGAAGCTGCCCAAGGGAGCCACGGTGCTCGTGCAGTTCGTCTCGGCCAACCGGGACGAGTCCGTCTATCGCGATGCCCACCGCTTCGACATGGATCGCACGGGCGTACCGAGTCTGGCCTTTGGCCAGGGCATCCACTTCTGTGTGGGGGCGCCCCTGGCCCGGCTGGAGGCGCGCCTGGCCGTGGAGGTGCTGCTCGAGCGGTGTGACCGGCTGGTGCGCGAGCCCGGTCCCGTGACGTGGAACGTGGCGGTCACGACCCGTGGGCCCGCGGTGCTCCCCATGGAGCTGCACCCGGCCTGAGTTCCGGTGCCCTCAGGCCCGCATCAGCCGGCGCGTATGGCGGGCGATCTGCTCCTCTTCCTCGCTGGGGAGGATCTGGATCGTCCCGCGCGAGCCGGATGCCGAGATGACTCCCTGGCCGTCCCGGTTGCGGCCGTCATCGAGCACCAGCCCCAGCGGGCCGAGCATCGCGCAGACGCGCTGACGCACGATGGGACTGTTCTCGCCGATGCCTCCCGTGAAGACGAGCAGGTCGATTCCGCCGAGCACCGTCGCATAGGCCCCGATCGTCTTGGCGATGCTCCGCACGAAGACCGAGAGCGCCAGCGCCGCCGGCGCATCACCGAACCCCGCGGCCCGCGTGAGCTCGGACATGTCGCTCGTGCCTCCGGAGAGCGCCTTGAGCCCCGAGTCGTGGTTCACCAGGGACTCGAGCCCCTCGGTATCCACGTGGCCCTGGCGCAGCAGCCAGAGCAGCACGCCGGGGTCGATATCGCCCGTGCGCGTGCCCATGGGAATGCCGCCCGTGGGGGTGAACCCCATGGTGGTGTCCACGGAGAGGCCGTGCCGGAGCGCGGCCAGGCTGGCTCCGCTGCCCAGGTGCGCCACGACGGTGCGCTCGGGCACGCGGGGCTTGAGCCGCTCCACGATGGATTCGTAGGAGAGCCCGTGGAAGCCGTAGCGCTCCACGCCCTGCTCCCGGTACTCGCGCGGTACCGGGAAGACGGCCGCCTCCTCGGGCAGGGTGCGGTGGAAGACCGTGTCGAAGCACGCGAACTGGGGCACGGACGGGTAGCGCCCGCGCGCGTGGTGGATGAGCTCGAGCGCCGGCGGCACATGCAGGGGCGCGAAGTGCGTCGTCGCCTCCAGGGTGTGAAGGACCTCGTCGGTCAGTGCCCGGTGCTCCCGCAGGTGCGGCCCTCCATGGACGACGCGGTGGCCGATCGCCACGGGTGGGGTGTGGCCGAGGGACTCCAGCCGATCCATGGCCCGCTCGAACGCCTCGCGCTGGGTGGGGTAGGGCGCGGACTTCTCGAACACCTTCTGTCCGTGGGCGTCCTGGAGGGACAGGGTGCCCCGCTCGCCCCCGATGTGCCGCACCACGCCCTTGAACAGCACGGCCTCATGACCCTCGCGGTGCGCATACACGCCGAACTTCAGCGAGGACGAGCCACTGTTGATGACCAGCAGGGGGCCGTTCATCGCGCCGTCCAGTTCCAGTCGCGCACCTCCGGTAGATCCTCGCCATGCTCGGTGACGTGGAGCTTGTGCCGCTGGAGCACCTCCGACAGTCGCTGCTCGGCATCCTTCACCCGGTGGGCGGTGGTCCGGGACTGGCGGATCGCGTCGAGCGCCAGCGTGTAGCGATCCATCTTGTTGAGCACGGTCATGTCGAAGGGGGTCGTGGTGGTGCCTTCCTCCCTGTAGCCGTGGACGTGGATGTTGCCGTGGTTGGCCCGGTTGTAGGTGAGCTTGTGCACGATGGTGGGGTAGCCGTGGAAGGCGAAGACGACGGGCTTGTCCCGGGTGAAGATCCGGTCGAAGTCCTCATCGTTCAGCCCGTGGGGGTGGCCGCCGACGGGCTCCAGGGTGAAGAGGTCCACGACGTTGACGACGCGGACCTTCAACTCCGGCGCCCACTCGCGCAGCACCGTCACCGCGGCGAGCGTCTCCAGGGTGGGCACGTCCCCCGCGCAGGCCATCACCACGTCCGGCTCGCCTCCCGCCTCGTTGCCCGCCCACTCCCAGATGCCGATGCCCGCGGCGCAGTGGCGCACCGCGCTCTCCATGTCGAGCCACACCGGGGCGGACTGCTTGCCCGCGATGATGACGTTCACGTAGTTCTTCGTGCGCAGGCAGTGGTCCGCCACGGACAGGAGCGTGTTGGCGTCCGGGGGCAGGTAGATGCGCACCGTGTCGGCGCGCTTGTTGGCCACGTGGTCGATGAAGCCGGGATCCTGATGGGAGAACCCGTTGTGATCCTGCCGCCACACGTGGGAGCTGAGCAGGTAGTTCAGCGAGGCGATGGGCTTGCGCCACGCCAGGTCCTTGGCGGACTTGAGCCACTTGGCGTGCTGGTTGAACATCGAGTCGACGATGTGGATGAACGCCTCGTAGCAGGAGAAGAAGCCGTGGCGTCCGGTGAGCAGATAGCCCTCGAGCCATCCCTGGCACAGGTGCTCGCTCAACACCTCCATCACCCGGCCGTCCACGGAGAGCGACTCGTCCACGTCCTCGTAGCGGGCATTCCACCGCTTGCCGCTCGCCTCGTAGACGGCTTGCAAGCGGTTGGAGGCGTTCTCGTCCGGCGCGAACATGCGGAAGTTGCGCTGGGAGTGGTTGCGGCGCATGACGTCACGCAGGTACTTGCCCAGCACGCTCGTGGCGCTCACCAGGTGGGAGCCCGGCGTGCCGCACTCCACCGCGTATTCGCGGAAGTGGGGCAGCACGAGCGGCACCAGGAGCTGTCCGCCGTTCGCGTGGGCATTGACGCCCATGCGCAGCCGCCCCTTGGGCGCGAGCTCCGCCAGCTCCTCGCGGAAGGTGCCGTGCTCGTCGAACAGCTCGTGGGGCTTGTAGCTGCGCAGCCACTGCTCGAGCAGCTTCAAGTGCTCGGGGTTGGTGCGCACCGCGTCGAGCGGGACCTGGTGGGCGCGCCAGGTGCCTTCCACCGGCTTGCCGTCCACCGTGGCGGGGCACGTCCAGCCCTTGGGGGTGCGGAGGATCAACATGGGCCAGCGGGGCCGGGTGGCGTCGTTGTTCTCGCGTGCCTTGCGCTGGATGTCGCGGATCTCCCGGTAGAGGGTGTCGAGCACCTCGGCCATCCGCTGGTGCATCGTCCGCGGGTCATCTCCCTCCAGGACGTAGGGGTGGTAGCCGTAGCCGCGGAAGAGGGCCTCGAGCTCGTCCGGGTCGATGCGCGCGAGCAGCGTGGGGTTGGCGATCTTGTAGCCGTTGAGGTGGAGGATGGGCAGCACCGCGCCATCGGAGATGGGGTTGATGAACTTGTTGGAGTGCCAGCTCGCCGCCAGCGGGCCCGTCTCCGCCTCACCGTCTCCCACCACGCAGGCGACGATGAGGTCCGGGTTGTCGAAGGCGGCGCCGTAGGCGTGCAGCAGGCAGTAGCCCAGCTCGCCGCCCTCGCTGATGGAGCCGGGCACCTCCGGCGAGTCATGGCTGGGCACGCCGTAGGGCCAGGAGAACTGGCGGAACAGCCGCTTCACCCCATCGGTGTTGCGCTCGATGTTGGGGTAGGTCTCCGTGTAGGAGCCCTCGAGGAAGGTGTTGGCGATGATGCCGGGGGCGCCATGTCCCGGGCCAATCACATACATCATGTTGGCCTGGTTCAGCCGGATGATGCGGTTGAGGTGGACGTAGATGAAGTTCAACCCGGGCGTCGTGCCGAAGTGCCCGAGCAGCCGGGGCTTGAGGTCGTCCAGCACGAGTGGGCGCGTGAGCAGCGGGTTGTCCTTGAGATAGATCTGCCCCACCGAGAGGTAGTTGGCGGCACGCCAGTAGGCGTCGATCTTCTCCAGCTCCGAAGCACTCAGTGGACCGGACATGCGCGGCTCCTCGCGGGCGGTGGGGTGTGGCGGGTGCGGCCACGGAGCCGATTACCAGCCGCGCGGGAACCGGGGGTCGCGGGCGGAAGAGGGGCGTTCGACAGATGACGCTGGCGCGCGAAGGCCGTTCCAGTTACGCACGCACTGAACACAGGCCGTTAGTCTGCGGTGGAGGAGAGAACGAGTGATGACAGTGCACGGTCCAGGTCCTCAGGAGCGGATTTCAACGGGCGTCCCGGGCCTCGATACGGTGCTGCATGGGGGGTTGCGCCGGGGCCGGACCTACATGCTGATGGGGCTGCCGGGCGCGGGAAAGACGATCCTCGCCAACCAGACCTGCTTCCATCACCTCCGGCAGGGACTCGGGGTGCTGTACGTCACCTTGTTGGCCGAGTCGCACACGGATCTGATCTCCAACCTCGAGCCGCTCTCGTTCTTCGATGCCTCCCGCATCGGGCGGTCCGCCACGTACGTGAGCGCGTTCAACGTGCTGGAGCAGAGTGGACTGGATGGCCTGCTCGCGCTCATCCGCAAGGAAATCAAGGCCCGCGACTCCTCGCTGCTCGTGCTCGATGGCCTGGTGGCCGCCGAGGAGATGGCCCCGTCCCCCCAGGCGCTCAAGAAGTTCATCCACAACCTCCAGGTGGTGACGAACCTGTTGGGGTGTACCACCCTCATCCTCACCACGGGCGGTGGCAAGGGGCTGCGCGCCGAGCACACCATGGTGGATGGGTTGATCGTACTGCGGCAGCGCACGCAGGGCGCGCGCATGCTCCGGGAGCTGGACGTGCGCAAGTTCCGGGGCAGCGCGCACCTGCTCGGATGGCACAGCTTCGACATCACCGACGACGGGCTCGTCGTCTACCCCCGCCTGGAGTCTCTTCCGCGCGAGGATGTCGCCCATACCCCCTCGGGCCACACGCGGTGCGCCTTCGGCATCGCCGGGCTGGACGCGATGTTGCACGGGGGCATTCCGTCCGGTTCCTCCACCCTGCTGTATGGCCCTCCGGGCAGTGGCAAGACGCTCCTGGGCGTGAGCTTCCTCGCGCAGGGAGCGCTTCAGGGTGAGCGCGGTCACCACTTCGCCTTCTACGACTCTCCGGAGCGCATGCGGGTCCAGGCGCGCGGCGTGGGTCTGGACCTCGATCCCTTGGTCGAGCGCGGTGATCTCGCCATCAGCTACCATCCGCCGCTGGAGAACGTCCTCGACAAGCTCGGGGTGCAGTTGCTGACCCTCATCCGCGAGCGGGGCGTGCGCAGGCTCTTCCTCGATGGGTATGACGGGTTGCAGAAGGCCAGTGGCCAGCGGGGCCGGGTCACGCGCTTCCTGGCGGCGCTCGTCAACGAGTGCCGCCAGCGGGACGTGACGTTGGTCTACACGGCCGAGACGCAGGCCGCCTTCGGTCCGGAGCTGAAGTTTCCCCTCCAGGGCTTGTCCCTGGTGGCGGAGAACATCCTCTATCTGCGCTCCGTGGAACTGCGCTCCCAACTGCGCCGCTTCATCTGTGCCATGAAGGTGCGCAACAGTGGCTACGATCACTCCTTCCGCGAGTTGATCATCGGGGAGAAGGGGTTGGCCGTGGGCGACATCATCGAGGACGGACAGCAACTCCTGACGGGACAGGCACGGGTCCCGACGCATCGGGGCCAATAGGTATGAGGCCCATCCTCATCGTCGATGACGAATTCGGCATGGTCGAAACCATCCGGGATCTGCTCCAGGACGAGGGCTACCCGACGATGGTGGCGTTCGACGGGCGCCAGGCGCTGGAGCGCATGGCGGCGGAGCGTCCCTCCCTGGTGCTCACCGACTACATGATGCCGTTGATGAATGGACCCGAGCTGCTGGACGCCATGAAGAAGGAGCCCGAGTTCCGGGACATCCCCGTGGTCATCATGAGCTCGGCGCCCCCTCGCTTCTGGCAGCACCTGCCGTGTACCGCCTTCCTGCCCAAGCCCTTCCGGTTGCCGCCCTTGCTGGAGGTGATCCACCAGATCATCGGCGCGCCTCCAGGGCGTTAGGCGCTGGTGGGCGGCGACGGGGGCGCGGGCTCCTGGTGGAACATCTTCGCCAGGAGCCGCTCCGTGGCGTCCGCGAGCGCGTCGCGAGACAGGCGTGTCTCCTCGCCGAAGAAGCGGGTGCCCACGTTGGCGTCGAGCACGTGGGTGGCCAGCAACGTGAAGGAGGCCTCCTCGTCGAAGGTCGTCTCGGCCGCCAGCACGCGCTTGCCCGGGTTGAGCCCCTCCTGGTCGAAGCGGCCCTCCCATCGCTCGCCCAGGGTGACGGAGAAGTACTGCACGGCCACGTTACCCGGACGGGACATGTGCGAGACGGCGACCACCGCGCGCAACTGGTCGCGCTCCTCCGGGGTCATCCGCTGCTTCCAGGCCTCGACGGTGGCGTGCATGGTCTCGAGCTGATCCCTCGCGGCGTCCTCGGCGTTGCGCAGCAGATCCGGCGCCTGGGCGCGAACATAGGCGGCGAGCGCCCCGGCGGAGACGCTTCCGCTCGAGAGCACCTGATCGATCTGCTCGCGCGCGGCGCCCAGGAGGCGCTGCTGGCGGGTGCGCTCCTCGGAGGAGAAGGCCCGCTGGGCCAGGCTGGCCTCGGTGTCGGTGACGAGCCGCCGCAGGGTGGTGAGTCGCTCGCGCGTGGCCTCGTCGAGCGCGCCGCGCGGGCCCGACAGCAGCGCGTAGAGGGCGAGGGGCAGGTGGGCGAGCGACTTGAACTCGTGGTAGCGCCGGGTGCGCGCGGGGCCCTCGTGGCGCTCGCCCCGCATGCGCAGGATGAGCAGGTCATCGATCTGGGCGATGACGGGGCCCATCTCGGCGAGGACGGCATCCCGGCGCGCCGCGTAGGCGTCGCGGAAGGCCGTGTTGAGGGCGGCGAGTGGATCGGAGGGCGGCAGCGCGGCGGGCAGCTCGGACATCCTCGAAGCCTAACGTCCCCCTGGTCCGTTCCGCCGCGCCTCGTTCAGACTCCGCCGCATGTGGACATGCGGAATGTTCACCTCCACGAAAGGCTCGCCGTACACCTCGTAGCCGAGTGTCTCGTAGAAGCCCGCCACGTGGGCGCGCGCATGCAGGGTGACTTCCCGGAAGCCCCTCGCCACGAGCTCCTCCTCCAGGGCACGCACCAGCCGGGCACCCAGGCCGGTCCGCTGCCGCGCGGGCTCGATGGCCATCTGGAAGAGCCGGCCCGAGTGCTCGCTCTCCGGATGGAAGAGCACGCACCCGACGATCCGCCCCGCGTCCACGGCGACCAGGTGCAGGCTGTGCGCGTCGAAGGGGAATTTCACCGAGGCGCGATCGAAGCCGAGGGGGGCTCTCAGCACCTGGTAGCGCAGCTCCAACTCCTCCGGGTACAGCGGGTGCTCGGTATCGATGAAGGTCAGCTGCACGCTCGCTCCTCGCGCGCCCGGGCTCTCGAGGGGTGGGCGCGGGGGCGGACCCTACAGCATCTCCCCGGCTGGGGGCGCGGGGGTGAGGATCTCGCAGCCCTCGCGCGTCACCAACACGGTGTGCTCGAACTGGGCCGACAGGCTCCCGTCCTCCGTGAGCACCGTCCACCCGTCCGGCAGCACCCGGATCTCCGGGCGCCCCAGGTTCACCATGGGCTCGATGGTGATGACCATGCCCGAGCGCAGCGTGATGCCCGTGCCGCGCCTACCCACGTGCGACACATGGGGCGGCAGGTGCATCTGGTGGCCGATGCCGTGTCCGCCGAACTCGCGCACCACGCTGCAGCCCTCCTGGCGGGCGAGCTCCTCGATGGCGGCGCCGATGTCCCCGAGCCGGGCCCCGTGGCGCACCACCGCCACGCCCGCGTCGCGGCACCGGCGCGCCACGTCCACCACATGACGCGCCTCCGCGGACACCTCGCCGATGAGGAACGTGGCCGAGGTGTCTCCGTGGAAGCCCCCCAGGCACGTGGTGACGTCCACGTTGACGATGTCCCCGGGCGCGAGCCGCTCGTCCGGGCGGGGGATGCCGTGGCAGACGACGTGGTTGCGGCTGGTGCAGACCGCCGCCGGAAAGCCCTTGTAGCCGAGCTGGCTGGGGGTGCCGCCTCGCCTCGCCGTGTCCTCGCGCACCCAGGCGTCGATGTCCGCCGTCGAGATGCCCGGGGCGAGCCGGGCCGCGACATGCGCGAGCGTCCCGGCCGCGGCCCGTCCCGCGTGCCGCAGCCGCTCGATATCCATTCCCTTGAGCAGTGGAATTCCCATGGCGGGCAAGGTGGACCTGGGACGTCCGGGCGTCCAATGCTGTCTTGGCATTGGGACCGGAGTCCGGGAAGGCGCTAGACTCGGGGCCGTGAGCCTCACGCACCTCCAGTCCTTCGTCGCGGTGGCCGAAGAGGGCCACGTGGGCCGCGCCGCGCGCCGGCTGCACCTGTCCCAGCCCCCACTCAGCCGTCACATCCTGTCGCTCGAGGACGAGCTGGGAACGCCGCTCTTCGAGCGCACGCCGCGCGGCATGCGGCTGCTGCCCGCGGGCACGGCCTTCCTCGCCCACGCCCGCCGCATCCTCGCCGAGGTGGACGCCGCGGTGCTCACCGTGCGCAAGGCCGCGGTGGACGTGCCCGAAACGAACTGAAGGCCCCGCGCACGACGCGGTGCAGCGCGGCCGGGTGCCCGCCCCCCGGCATGCCGGCCCCCGGTGTTTCGGCGGAGAAGACCTTGGAAGTGTGGCCGCTCGGGCTTACTCTAGAAATAGAGTCCACCGGAGCGCACATGGCCGATTCCTCCCAACTCGATCTCTTCACCGGGGCGCCCAGCCCCACTCCCGCCAAGGGACGGCGGCGCGGGCAGGGCGAGCCCATGGGTCCCGCCGAGCAGCCCGACGACGTCCGGGCCCTGGGCGAGCGTCTTCCCCCGGCGCTCTACCTGGGCACTTCCTCGTGGACGTTTCCCGGGTGGAAGGGGCTCGTCTACGACCGGGAGGCCACGCCGGCGCGGCTGTCGCGCGAGGGGCTCGCCGCGTACGCCCAGCACCCCGTCCTGCGCACCGTGGGGGTGGACCGGACCTTCTACGCGCCCATCCCCGCCGCCACCTTCGCCGAGTACGCCGCCCAGGTGCCTCCGGGCTTCCGCTTCCTCGTGAAGGCCCACGAGGCCTGTACGCTCGCGCGCTGGCCGGTGCATGCGCGCTATGGCGACGTCCGAGGTCAGCCCAATGCCCGCTTCCTCGATGCCGCCTACGCGGCCGACCTCGTCGTGGGGCCGTGTGTCGAGGGCCTGGGGGAGAAGGCCGGTCCCATCGTCTTCCAGCTCCCGCCGCAAGACGTCCAGGAGTTCGGTGGCGTGGGCCCCTTCATGGAGCGGCTGCACACCTTCCTCGCCGCGCTCCCGCGGGGTCCGCTGTACGCCGTCGAGGTCCGCAACGAGGCCCTGATGACGGAGGCCCTGGGCCAACTGCTCGCCGACGCGGGGGCCTGTCCCGTGCTCGCCGTGTGGAAGAACCTGCCGCCCGTCGAGCGGCAGACCGTCCGCCTGCGCGCCTTGCAGGCACCCGCGCTCGTGGTGCGCTGGATGCTCCCGCCGAACCTGGACTACGAGGAGGCTCGCAAGCGCTACTTCCCCTTCGATCGGCTCGTGGACGAGGACTCGCGCACCCGCGAGGGCATCGCCCGCGTCGCCACCGCCGCGCTGAACCTGGGCCGGCCCGTCTTCGCCACCCTCAACAACAAGGCCGAGGGCAGTGCCCCCCTGTCCGCCATCCACCTGGCGCGCAGCGTCATCTCACGCACCGCGTCCAGTTCCGCCGTGACGCCGTGAGTCCCTCCGTGTGTGGAAGGGAGTAGGACAGTGTGTGCGACTGAAGGGGCGTGGAGCATGGCACGTGGCTTGCTGAGGGGGAGGGTATGAGATCGGTCCTTGTTGCGGCTTTGGTGGCACGCATGGCAGCGGCCGGTGGTGCGGGTCCCGGCGTCGAAGAGCAGGCGCAAATCGTGCCAGCGGGTGATACCTGGGAAGACGTGCGTAAACATTTCTCCGCCCTGCGCAACGAAGTCTCCACCTTGGAGGCCGAGTTCCAGGCGGCCCGGGAGCAGCGACGCCTGGACGCGGTGCGTCGCCATGAAGAGGCTGACCGCGTGCGTCGTGGCCAGTAGTGAGGGGGACGAGGACGCCGGGTTCGATCCCGAGGCGCCGGTGGCGCTGCCGTTGGATGGGAACCTGGATCTGCATCCGTTCCACCCCCGGGACGTGAAGGACGTCGTCACCGAGTATCTCTGGGCGTGCCGTGAAGCCGGGGTGCTCGACATCCGCATCATCCACGGCAAGGGCACGGGCGCGTTGAGGCGCACCGTCCAGTCACTTCTCCCCAAGCTTCCCGAAGTGGAGTCCTTCCGGTCCGCGACCGAGGCCGATGGCGGCTGGGGCGCGACCTGGGTGCGGCTCAAGCCCCGGGAGTCCTAGGCCCTAGTGCGTCTTGGGATGGTCCTCCGGAAGAAGTTTCAGGACCTGCCGGTAGAAATCTTCCCGCTCGTGGAGGGGATCCACCGCGTAGCAACCGCCCGGCGAGCCCTCGGGCCCCGGTGGCACCACGGCCATCACCCGAGCCTTGGGGCAGATGTCCATGCAGCTCACCTTGAGCACCTTCACCTCGTCGCCATGGCCTTCCGCTTCCAGCCGGCGCTCCAGCCACTTCCTCAAGTCCAGGTTCTTGTTGCCCGAGCACTTCTTGCACACGAGCACGAAGCCGGACTTCCAGGGCGGGCGCACGGGACGGGCGTCGGACATGAAGGCAGGGTAACGACCGGCCTTCGCTTTGGCTCGTACACGGCATGTGGCCCCCTCGGAAGGCAGGGGGCCGGGCGGCCTCAGGACAGCCAGAAGTAGGCGGAGGCGATGAGGGAGCGCTTCTCGGTGACCTTGGCCTTGTTGGCGAGGTCCGCGATCTGCCGATCCTTGGCCGCGTAGCGCTTCTCCTCCTCGTTGCGCAGCGAGGCGAGCTTCTTGCGGTACTCGCGCTCGAGCCGCTCCGCATGGGCGCGCACCTTCATGCGCTCGGCGGGCTCCTCCTGGGAGCACACGTGGCGGCGCGCCTCCTGCCAGGCCTCGCGCGCGCGCTCCACCGCCTCGCGCGACTCCAGCAGACAGTCCTCGGCGAAGCGGTCGGCGCGCTCGCGCGCCAGATCCAACTCCAGGGCATTGCGGCGCTCGGCGGCGCGCAGCACCTCGTCCTTGGCGGCCATGAGCGCCTGCTCCTGCATGAGCGTCACGGACACGGGGGGCGGCTGGCGGCGGCGCTCCTCCTTGCCCACCAGCTTCATGAAGTGCTCGCCGTCCTCGAGCGGCAGGGCGCGGAAGCTCTTGCCGTCGCGCTCGAGCACCAGCACCAGGTGGAGCATGCGCTCCTCGGCCTTGAGGCCCGTCGTCTCGCACTTGTAGACGAACCACCAGCCCTCGCTGCCCGCCAGGCGCGCGAGCCGCGCGGGCAGGCCGGCCGCGTTGAGCTGCAGGTAGTTGATGGCGTCGTGCGTCCTGTCGCGCACGGCGTAGGCGGCCTTGGCCACCTGGAGCCGGCCCGAGGCGTGGCTGCCCAGCACCGAGCCCGTCAGCGCGCGCGCGCCCTGCTGGCGCTTCTCCAGCGCCTCCTTCGTCTGCGCGCCCGCCATGCGCAGCCGCCGCCGCACGTCCCCGTCGAAGCGCTCCATCAGCACCGAGCGCGCTTCCGTCATGCGCTCGCTGATGCGGCCCTCCATGTCCGAGCGCAGCTTGTCGAACGCCGCGTTGATGTCGTCCGGGTGGCGGCAGGACTGGTAGATGTCGAGGATGCGCCGCTCGAAGTCCACGCCGCTCTCCAGCGCGCCGAGGATTTCATCCGATGCGCCGAACACGCCGTCGAAGAGGTTCAACTTCTTCTCGAGCAATTCGTACAGCCGCGCGTCCGCGGCGTTGCGCCGGTTGAGGAAGTTGATGACGAGCACGTCGCGCTGCTGGCCATAGCGGTGGCAGCGGCCGATGCGCTGCTCCACGCGCTGCGGGTTCCACGGCAAGTCGTAGTTCACCACCAGGTTGCAGAACTGGAGGTTGAGGCCCTCGGCGCCCGCCTCGGTGCAGATGAGGATCTGCGTCTTGTCGCGGAACTCGTTCACCAGCGCGCGGCGCTCCTCGGGGCCGCCGCCCGAGTCGCCCGAGAGCAGGGAGATCTTCCCCTCGTAGCCGTTCTGCGACAGCAGGGTGCACAGGTACTGCTGGGTGCGCTTGGACTCGGTGAAGATGAGCGCCTTCTCCGGCCAGCCCTGGCCCTTCATCACCTTGAAGGTGCGCTCCATCGCGCGCAGCAGCGCCTCGCCCTTGGCGTTGACCTTGATGGAGTCGGCGAGGTCCGCGTACTGCTTGAGCTCCCACATCTCGTTCTCGAGCGTGCGGATGCTCACGGGCTTGCTGGAGGAGTCCTCCATCCACTCCTCGCCCTCCTCGGCGAACTGCCTGGCTTCCTCGGGCTCGAAGAAGCCCAGGGCGCGCTGGCCCAGGCGTGCCGCCTCCAGGCGCTTGATGAGGTTCTCCGAGAGCCGGCGCAGGGTGGGGGCGATGGCGTAGGTGGAGGAGGCCAGGAGCTTGCGGTAGCAGAGCGTGAGCAACGTCTTCTTGCCCGGCTCGATGGCGGCCACCTCGGAGCGCCGCAGGTACTCGCTCACCTTCTCGTAGAGATCATGCTCCTCGGGCGAGGGCGCGAAGTCCTCCACGATGGAGCGGCGGTTGGTGTAGCGCACGTACTCGCGCACCTGGCGGCGCAGCGTGCGCTGCACCACGGGAGCGAGCCGCTCCTTGAGCTCGGTGGCGACGTCGCCGGGCAGTCCGCCCGTCTCGCCCTCCAGCCGGTAGCGGCTGCGGAAGGCGTGCTCGGGGCCGAGGATCTGCTCGTCCAGGAGCGTGACGAGGCCGAACAGCTCCATCAAGTCGTTCTGCAGGGGCGTGGCGGTGAGCAGCAGCTTGGGGCGGCCCTGGAGGGCGGCGCGCAGGGCCTGGCCCGTCTTGTGTCCGGCCTTGTAGGCGTTGCGCAGCCGGTGGGCCTCGTCGATGACGACCACGTCCCAGGGGATCTCCGCCACGAGCGAGGCCTTGTTGGCGGCGAACGGGTGCGAGCAGATGACGGGGAAGGGCTGATCGAAGCAGTTGCCCGTGGCGCGCACGGTGCGCCCGTCCACCATGACGGACTCGAGGTCGAACTTCTCGCGCAGCTCGCTGTTCCACTGCGCGCGCAGCACGGCCGGGGCGAGGATGAGGATGCGCGTCTTGCCCTCGGCCATGAGCTGGGCGAGCACCATGCCGGCCTCGATCGTCTTGCCGAGGCCCACCTCGTCCGCGAGCATGCAGCCGCCGCGCGAGAGCGAGTCCAGGGCGAAGCACGCGGCCTCGAGCTGGTGCGGGTTCAAGTCCACGCGCGCCTCGGCCAGCGCCCCGGCGAGCCGTTCGCGCGAGTCCGAGCTCTTGATGGTGAGCTCCTCCGCGAGCAACCGCTCGTGGAAGGGCGTCAACGCCTGCGCCTGCCCGGCTTCCGTGGAGAGCGCCTCCTCCGAAGCCATCACCGCCGCCGCATCCGCCACCACCCGCAACTCCCTGAATTCCCTCGCCTCCGCCAAGCGCCTGTCTCCGTCCGTGTCGTGCGTCGCTACACAGGCGTGTAGCACGATTGGGCGGCCATTTTGGGGAGCGAAACGCATCTGTAAAGGGGGTCTTCGCGGGGGCCCAGAATTCGGCCCCGGCGGGCTTGGCACGGTTTTTTTTCGGGAGTGTCGGGTGGAAGGGACGCGCGGCGCGAGAATCCGCTTGACGGCGGGTACGGGCCGGGCCCCTTTTCCTCGAGGCTCATCGGGATTTCGGAGCAGACGTTCCGCCCGCATGGGCCACGGGCTCCACCGCGAGGGCTGCCAGCGCTCGAGCTGTTGTCACGCTCGCGGCGCACCGCGACGGGCGGGTGGATTGTTCCTCTCACCGAGACACCTCTCGATCTCGAAAGCTCCAAAGACAGTAGGCCCCGGATGCTCATTCACGCCCGGGAGTCCAGTTCCACTTCCGGGCATTCTGACCCATCGGGTCTGGACAGCGGTCCTACATCGCGAGTAGGAGGAGTCGCTCTTGGGAGGCATGGACATGAGCGACACGCCAGAGTGGAAGGGACGTCGTCTGGGCTCGTATCAGTTGGGTGAGCGGTTCCCGGATATCCCAGAGGACGAAGGGCGCCTCTATGCGGCGCACCATGTCGACACGGGGGAGCCCGCGCTGATCCTGATGCCGGGCTCCGGCGACGACTGGCGCACGTCCATCCCTTGGTGTGCGGAGACCACGAGGCTCACCGACCCGGACGCCCTGGTTCTTCACCCCAAGCGCGCGGAGGGGGCGAAGCCGCCGAGGTTCCACGCGCTGACCCTGGGCTTCATCCGCCTCGCGGGCTCCCTGGCGCAACTCGATGAGCGGGCGGATGTGCGGGCCCACTTCATGCGTGAGCCACGGCCCATCCGTTCACGGCACCGGGTCACGCGCTGGGGACTCGCGGGCGTGGCTCTGGCGATGGGACTCGCCTTCCTGCTCTGGCCGCGCACGTCCGCGCCTCCGGAGATGCGCGCCTCACCCGACGACGCTCCCGTCCTCGTGAATCGACCGGGCCTTTCTTTTCCAGCCATCGCCTATCCGATGCCGGAGAAACCCTTGAAGGAGCAGGCCAGGCCCCCCTGCATGCCCGAAACGGAAGTGGAGATCAGGGGAGGCTGCTGGATGCGCCATCACCGTGATGCCCCCTGCCCACCGGGAACGGCTGAGTACCAAGGTGGGTGCTACGTGGCGGTCAAGAAGCCGGACCCTAAGCCCACCTCCATCCAGCCCTGAGCGCACGTTCCTGGCGGGCGGTTGTCGGCTATACGGAACACAGGACAACGCTGGAGACAGGCCATGCTGAATGGAAGCGTCATCGGGCTCGCGGAAGCACTGGAGCAGATCACGGAGTACTGGACGCCGCGCATCATCGGGCGAGTCAATGACCAGTACATCAAGGTCGCCAAGCTGAAGGGTGAGCTGGTCTGGCACGACCACGCCGACGAAGACGAGATGTTTTTCGTCATCTACGGCAAGCTGACGATCCAGTTCGAGGATCGCGACGTGCACCTCTCGCCCGGCCAGTTCTGTGTGGTGCCGAAGAAGACCAGGCACAATCCCGTAGCCACCGAAGAATGCGGCATCATGCTGATCGAGACCGTCACCACCCAGCACACGGGCGACCTGATCGTGCCGCAAACCGTTCCGCTGGAAAAGCAGATGGGCTCATAGGACGGATATCGTGGAGGGCGTGAACCCCTTGTGAGGACATGCCAGTCCATTCGACGCCGTGGTGGGTATCAACTCCCTTGTACTACCCACACATCGCGGAGGCTACCCGGTGAGCATCCAGGACGCCTTGATCAGCGCCTCACGATTCGCCGCATCTCGGTGGCAAGCAGCTCGACTCGAGGGCAGAGAGGAAGAAGAGCGGCTCTGGCGCCAAGTGAACGAATACAGGGCATTCCTAGGCGAAACAGGTCAGGTCTACCTGTTTGAAGACTACCTCAGGGAGATTGCTCCCACGCCACGCCCTCACGTGAGCCCCGCCCTCGAAGCGAGCAAGGATGCGACCTCGTATGCGGTCATGAGGCTTCTCCTGAAGGCTTTCGACGAGACGCCTGAGCCTGAACAGAAGCAGTCCGCAGTTGTCTTCATCAACTTGGTCAACTTCATCGCCGACACCAAACAGCTCACGGCGGTCGAGGACTACGTCAACAATCGCCTCGAGTATGCTCCACTCGCCATCGCTCATTTCACGACACGAGACGATGCGGAGGCATGGCTGAAGGGGCTCGCGGAGCCACTCAGCCCGGCACGCATACTCATTGGCGATGAATATTATCTGGCCTGGTATTCTCGTGAAGACAACGCTCGCGGCATGTACCGCGACTACATCATCGAGCCGTACATCGAAGAACTCGCCGCGAGAGGAATACCTCCCGCGACGCCCGCATTCGAAACCCGTGCGGAAGCAGGGATGTGGCTGAAGAACCACCCCGCTGCTCCCTTTGACTTCGTGTCCATCGCCGGGGAGCACTACCTCGCGGTGCACCACAAGCGGCTGATGCGCCACACGCTTCACCCCGTGGCCTCCACTTTGACGGAGTGGGAAGAGACGAAGCGGGCCGCCGAGCGTGAGCGGGCCCGAGATGCGGCGGCGGAGACCGAAGGAGGGGGAGAGTAGCGGCACATGGACCTGGAGCTCTTGAGTTGGAAGGCAGGTCACCTTCTGGGCGCTTCACCCAGGAGCGAGGGCATGGCTCGGCCTGGGGAGAGGTGAAGCTCAGACCTCCTCGTCTGGCAAGAGCGTGCGCAGCAGTTCATCGTCGGGACCGAGTGGCCGCCAGCCGGGCGGTGGCGGCGTGGCGAGGAGCGCTGCGACAACCCGCTCGGAGCGCTCCTGATGGGCTTCGGGGGTATAGCCGATCCAGCGGCCGAGTGCCTTGCCGACGGCGAAACGGGCCTGGTCGTCCATGACGGACGGCCAGCCATCGGGGAGACTCTCGGACAGCAGTCGAACGAGCACATCTCGCTCGAAGCGCGTCACCTGTTTGCGCTGCTCGGCCTCGGCGAGCAACCCACTCAATACCTGCACCGCGTTGACGTCGTCCTGACCGAGTTCTTCCGCCAGCGCCACCAGAGGGATGGTCGGGCGCGCTTCGGCAAAGGCAGTGAGCGAAGTGTATCCGCGCTCGCGGACCCGCTCATGTAGACGTACCTTCCAGTTCCCCTGCCAGGAACGATCTTCGTTCAATGGTCCCCTCCAGGGGGTGAAGTTCATCGGGACTTTGTACTCCGTCATATTCGCCGCGACGATGTTCAGGATCTCGCTGCGCGTCAACCTCCGGCCGGTCGCCATCTCCGCTCCGCGCAGCACGCGCATGATCATCCGGTTCCATTCGCCAGCCCACATTCGACCCAGGCGCCAGTCGCCGCCGCCATGAATCGCTTCATGGCTTGCCTGCTCCATCTCGACGCAGAATCGGTCGATGCTCATTTCGCCAGTGAAGCCGCGCTGCTCGAACCACTCGCGGAACTCTCGCGGCAGAACGTGGTGCCGCGGAGGCTCGTTCATTCCAGCCCCCGCTCTATCCGTCACGCGCATGCCGCGCACCTCGGGACCGTCCCCAGTGCGTCACGATTCCAGAGACAGTAGGTGCGCGATCCGTTGGATGCCCGGGAGTCCAGTTCCACGTCCGGGCATCATGACCCCTTGGGTGTGGACAGCGGTCCGACATCGCGGGTAGGAAGAGTCGCTCATGGGAGGTATGGAATGAGCGATACGCCAGAGTGGAAGGGACGTCGTCTGGGTGCATATCAGCTGGGTGAGCGGTTCCCGGATATCCCAGAGGACGAAGGGCACCTCTATGCGGCGCACCATGTCGATACGGGAGAGCCCGCGCTGGTCCTGATGCCAGGCTCCGGCGACGACTGGCGCACGTCCGTCCCCTGGTGTGCGGAGACCACGAGGCTCACTGACCCGGACGCCCTGGTTCTTCACCCCAAGCGCGCCGACGGGGCGAAGCCGCCGAGGTTCCACGAACTGACCCTGGGCTTCATCCGCCTCGCGGCCTCCCTGGCGCAACTCGATGAGCGGGCGGATGTGCGGACCCACTTCATGCGTGGGCCACGGCCCATCCGTCCACGGCACCAGGCGACGCGCTGGGGACTCGCGGGCGTGGCCCTGGCGGTGGGCCTCGCCTTCCTGCTCTGGCCGCGCACGTCCACGCCTCCGGAGATGCGCGACCCACCCGACGATACTCCCGTCCTCGTGAATCGACCGGGCTTTTCTTCACCGACCATTGCTTATCCGATGCCGGAGAAACCCTTGAAGGAGCAGGCCACGCCGCCCTGCACGCCCAAAACGGAAGTGGAACTTCGAGGTGGTTGCTGGGTGCGCCATCGAAGTGACGCTCCCTGTCCTCCAGGAACGGCTGAGTACCAGGGCGGGTGCTACGTGGCTGTCAAGAAGCCGGACCCGGAGCCACGCTCTATTCAGCCCTGATCGGCTTGCTCCGAACCTCTGTGGTGCTCGATTCGAGCACCGGCGCGGCATGCAGTCCTTTGACTCCCAAGAATCACCCTCCTCTTGTGCGCCGGACAGCGTCTCATAGTCAGGTCTTAATTTCACCTATGCTCACCACGGTTCGGGTGAGTATACTCTCTGCTTATGTCGACGAAGTGAAGGCCTCAAGACATTGAAATTCAAGCGTCTCAGATCTCTTTCTGAAAATTGCCACTGACCTCCAGGTAGAAAATGAGCGAGTCCAAAATGGGTAACCACCAGCTAAAAGCATTCGAAATCTGTGGATTGCACGGAGATCGCGATGTTCGCCTTGAAACAAACAGTCCAGTCAAAATACTTGTCGATAAAAATGGCTCAGGGAAGACAACAGTCCTAAGCACGTTGTTTCATATGTTGACCGGAAGGCTCAATCGCCTGAGACGTCTGAATTTTTCAGAAATCAGTATCGAGTTCGATACAGGGGAGAAAATAAAAATAGAAAGCAGTCTGTTTGGCCGCCCGCCGCAAGATTTGATGGAGGACAGAGATCAGCGAACCAATCGATATCAAATGCTGGCAATACAGATTTTTGATTTTTTGGGAGAGCGTGATTTTGAGTCGCTTGTTAATTTATTACGCCGATACCCGGAAGGTGCCGCTGCGCGAAATTCAAAAATCATGCGCGCGAGTGCCCTACTTGGAGCCAGTCCCAAGGAAATTATGGTGTCTATTGAGTCTTTTGGAAGAGAAATCTTAAGGCAAAACACAGCAAGGCACACAGTTTCTCCGCTCCAGGAATTGCATAATATCTACCCGTATCCGGTGTTGTATTTCCCCACGTATCGCAGGATTGAGGAGGATTTGCATACGCTTGGTTACTCAGAGCCAGATCTGCCTCGCGATGAGCAGTTGATTCAATTCGGGATGAGCGACGTTCAGCAACGACTTGAAAAGATAACAACACAAATTCGCGATTCCTCGATTGAATGGTATTCAAAAATAAATGGGCGCATTCTTACTGAATTGATTGACGGCATACAGGTCACAGAGGAAATGAGAAGCAGTCTGCAGGATGCCGAGGCGCTGCGCATTGTATTGGATCGTGTCGGCGAAAACATAGATGAACAGCACAAAAAGCATATCCTTGAATTGATACGGACGGGACGAATACAAGGGGATCAGTACTCACCTCTTGTGTACTTTCTCTCTAACCTTGGAAAAGTCTACGAGCAGCAGAGAGACAAGGATAATATGATTAAAGACTTTGTTCGAGTTGCGAATAGCTACCTTGATGACAAGGAGGTTGTTTACAATGAGAGCAAGCTTCAAATAAATATCATACACAAGAAGACGGGGCGTCGCGTTGATGTTGAACGATTGTCTTCCGGCGAAAAGCAGATTGTTTCTATTTTCTCGCGTCTTTATTTGTCGCCTCATCGAGAGTATGTTATATTGTTTGATGAGCCGGAGTTGTCGCTTTCAATCGAGTGGCAGAAACGCCTTCTCGAAGACATCGTGGCCTCACATCGGTGCAAGTTGCTGATCGCCGCTACGCACTCGCCCTTTATCTTTGAAAATAGTCTTGATCAGTACGCCGGCGAATTAACGGTAACCGCAAGCGAGATCACCGAAAACGCAAAGGTCGATCCAGAAGAGTCGACCTCCAGTATAGAGGATGGTGATGAGTGATGAGCCGCGCTGATGAGTTGAGGTTCGCTCGCAGCAGTTATGCTGTGGCGTGGCGAAACTTCCTTAAAGGAGTTTCATCCGACCCTGAAGCTTTGTTTTGTTTTTTTGAGGGTGAAGATCTTAAATATTACGCAGTACGAATTGAGTTGGTGGCAAGGCCCTCGAAGTACCGTCAGCTTATTGTTGGAGGGCGGGCTGGAGTAATTCAGATTCTTAATTTGGTACTCAGTGTAGACGGGGGGCGTTATGCGAATTCCCATCTTGTGTTTTTTGTTGATAAGGACTTTGTTGCTCCATCTCTCGTGAATGATCTGATCTATGTTACTCCTTGCTATTCTATAGAAAATCTATACGCAACCAGAACGGCGCTTGAACGTATTCTTGCTAGTGAGTTTGGGTTGTCGCATGGAGAGCCATCTTTTGAGTCCGCTCTTAGATTTTTTCAACTGTCTCTTGAGAACTTTAATGCCGCAACCAGAGTGCTTAATGGGTGGTTGCGGCAGCAACGAATAAAGGAGGATGAGGCGGAGAGAATCAAGGAGACGATTGCTTCATTGAATTTACGAGATGTTCGAGTCTGGGAGTTTGTGGAACAACAGTTACCAAAGTTCATGCCTAAATACTCCATTGCCTCGCTAGATAAAAGGTTTGGGCGAACCTCTAGTCCTTCTGATGTGTCGGAAATGGATTCTTGGATCGCCGACGAGGCAAATGTCCCCGGAGTTGTGCATAGGGGGAAATTTCAGATGGAATTTTTACATGTTGTTCTTACCTTTTTGATAGACGACGCAAACAGCAAAAGCCCCGGGGTGTTTCTTACAACACGTCGAGTCGCACTGACTGTCCAGAAGGGCAATATCCTTTCGCAGTTGGCTCAGTACGCGGATACTCCAGCGTGTCTGGTGAATTTTCTTGAGAGAGTTCATCGAAAGATGATGTCGGGCACAAAAGCTGAGCCCTAGGGCTGGAATTACCGCAGGGGGTTTAAACGGCTTGCTCAGGGCGAGAAACACAGCAAACTGCGCCTTGAACGAGCTGTCAGGTTCCCGGACCGGCGCGCGACGCGGATGAGGCCGAGACCTCTTGACCGGCCAGACTCCAGTCCTGGAGCACTCGGCGCTACAGCAGTCCCCGTGCCTTCACGTGGAGATAGGTATTGACGGCGGCGGCGCCAAAGCCTTTCGCGGACGCGCGCACGACGAGCGCTCCCGCGTCGCGCAGGGTGAGCGCGGTGCGCTGGTAGTCCTCCTCCAGGCGCGCGGCGGCCTGGCGCGCGTAGGCATCCGGCACCGAGTCGGGCACGGCGGTGGCGGCCTTCTGTAAATCCTCGTCCAGCAGCGAGGCCACCACGGGCAGGTGCCGGGGGCGCAGGGCCAGCGTGCGCGAGAGCAGCGTGCCCGAGGCGTCCGGATCCACCAGGTCCGTGAACAGCACCACCAGCGAGCGGCGCGAGGAGCGCGCGAAGGCGAAGTCATAGGCGCGCCCGTAGTCGCTCTCCTCGAGGGCGGCCTCGGCGCGGTAGAGCGACTCGGTGATGAGGCGCAGGTGCTCGTGGCCCTTGCGGGGAGGAAGGCTCGCGTGCACGTCGCTGGCGAAGGCGAGCACGCCCACCAGGTCCCCCGCGTCCAGGCTCACCTTGGCCAGACGCAGCGCCGCGTCCACCGCATGGTCGAGCTTGCGGCGGCCCTCCACGCGGCCCGCCATGTGGCGCCCGCAGTCGAGCATCAGCAGGACGGGCTGGTTGCGCTCGGGCTGGTACACGCGCACGGTGGTGCGGCCCCGCCGCGCCGTCGCCTTCCAGTCCACCGAGCGGTAGTCGTCACCCGGGCGGTACTCGCGCAGGGACTCGAATTCACGGCCCTCGGCGGAGCGGCGCAGGAGGCGTTCGGCGGGCGCGTCCGAGGCGAGGGTGAGCGCGAGCGCCTCGCGCGACAGGGCGGTGAGGTCCGGGTACACCTTCACGCTCTGGGCCGCGAACACGCGCACCTGCCGCGCGCACAGGCCCAGTGGCCCCAACAGACGCAGGTGCATGTCCCCCAGGCGCAGGTCTCCGCGCGTGAGGGGCGTGAGTGAGTAGGAGAGGGTGACGGAGGGCGCCTCGGGGGTGAGGGCGAAGGGCTGCTCGTGCCCGCGCACGTCCACTCCGGAGGGCACCTCGTCGCGCACCCGTCCGCGTAGGGCCCGCGCGCCGCGCGACTCCACCACCAGGCGCACCGTCTGGGCGACGCCCGAGGAGAGCACGGGCTCCACCTCGCGCCGCACCGTCACGTCCGAGGCGCGTGGCGCGGCGAGAAAGTCCCCCACGCACAGCGCGAGCACCACCCCGTCCAGCGCGAGCGCGAGCCAGAGGAAGACATCCCCCGCCACGGCGAGCGCCGCGGGCACCAGGGCGAGTGAGACGAGGGCCACGGCGAGTCCCGTGGGGACGGGCCGGCCGGCGCTCACCGGGGTACCTGGACGCGCTCCAGCGTGTGGCGGAGCACGTCATCCGCGGTGAGGCCCTCCACCTCCGCCTCCGCCTTGAGCAGCAGGCGGTGGTTGAGGACGCTCGGGCACACGGCCTTCACCTCGTCCGGGGTGACGAAGTCGCGGCCGTGCAGGGCCGCGCGGGCCTTGGCCGCCGCGAGCAGCGCCTGTGCCGAGCGCGGCGAGGCCCCCAGGCGCACGCGCGGGTTGGCGCGCGTCTCGCGGATGAGGCGCACCGTGTAGTCGAGGATGGAGTCGTCACAGGCCACGGCCGCCGCGCGCGCCTGCAACTCCAGCAGCGTGGGCGCGTCCAGCACCCGCTCCACCTGGGGCGGGCGGCCCTGGCGCTGGTGGAAGGCGCGCACCATGTCCAGCTCCGCCTCGGGCGACGGGTAGCCCACGCGCACCCGCATCAGGAAGCGATCGAGCTGGGCCTCGGGCAGGGGATAGGTGCCCTCGAGCTCCAGCGGGTTCTGCGTAGCCACCACGAAGAAGTGCGCGGGGAGCGCGTGCGCGGTGCCCTCGAGGGTGACCTGACGCTCCTCCATGGCCTCCAGGAGCGCGGACTGCGTCTTGGGCGGGGTGCGGTTGATCTCATCGGCCACCAGCACCTCGGTGAAGATGGGGCCCTTGACGAGCTGGAAGGCGCCCTCCTGGGGCCGGAAGACGTGGGTGCCGAGGATGTCGCTCGGCATCAGGTCCGGGGTGAACTGGACGCGGGTGAAGCCCAGGCCGAGCGCCGAGGCCATGCTGCGCGCGGTGAGCGTCTTGGCCACGCCGGGCACGCCCTCGAGCAGCACGTGGCCCCGCGCGAGGAACGCGGTGACGAGGTCGGCCACGACGTGGGGCTGGCCGAGCACCGTCCCGCTCAGGGCCCGCAGCAGCCGATCGAGGGAAGAGGCGGTGCTGGCCGGCGAGGGGGACGGCGTCATGACCCCGGCTTCTCCTTGATGCCGAGCAGCGTGCCGGCCAGACAGCCCAGCGAGCCCAGCAGGGCGAGGACCGAGCCGAAGCTGGGGGTGGAGTTGTAGATGATCTCCCTGCCCACGGCCGAGGGCACCTCGGTGTTGTCGGTGGAGAGCTTCATGAAGATGAGGCACCAGAGGACGCAGGCGATGGACAGGCCGAGCTGCGCCATCCAGGGCACGAGCACGTTGAGGCGCGGCATGATGCGGCGCACGCGCACGGCGAGGACGCCCACGATGCCGAGCGCGCCCAGGATGGCGATGATGCCCAGGCTCATGAGCCCGAGGATGTCGCCGTCCTCGGCCGTCTCCTTCCAGGGGGTGAAGGCCGAGAGGACCACGGCGACGGCGCTGAAGAAGACGATCTTGTCGGAGCGGCCCAGGTCGCCGAGGAAGTCCTTGAGGTCCGCGGCGAGCTCCTCGGGCGCCATGATCTGCCCGGTGGTGTTGACGGAGGAGGGCGCGGGCCGGGGAGGGACGTAGTCGACGTCGGAGGGATCCAGCTCGGTGTTCGTCTCGCGGCGGGGGGGCACGGCGGGACGCGAGCCCGTGGCGCTCCCGGGACGCACGGCCGGGATGGGGCGTCCGTTCGAGGCGCGGGGTGGGGCGCTGCGAACGATGTCCTCCATGGAGCGGATGTTGGTGACGTCATCGCTCGGGGGCTCGGCGGGACGCGAGCCCGTGGTCGGGGACACGGCGGGACGCGAGCCCGTGGGCGTGGGAACGGCGGGACGCGAGCCCGTGCCGGCGGCGCTCTTGGGGCGCACACCCGAGGCGGTGGTGACCCGCATGCCCGCGGACGAGACCCGCACGCCCGAGGACGTGGTGACCTTCGTGGGGGCCCCGCGCGTGCCGGAGTTGGTGCTGACGGGCCGGGGCGGAGGCGGAATGGCCGAGAGCGACCCGGTCATCTCCTCTTCTCCCTCCTCCACGAGACTTCTCCGGGGAGCATCCGACGAGATGAACGAGGCATCGATGATGTAGTCGCACGAAGGGCAGATGGCGGTGCCATCCGCGACCTTGATGCCGCAGCCAGGGCATTTCAGGACCGGTACTCCTTGAGACTGGAAAGCGCCCTGCATCTTCTGGCGCCCGGGAGCCCCAAGTCAAACGGCAAGCGAGCGCTAACCCCTGGATTTTCGCGGGGAATTGGCCTACGCGAGCGCGCCATGAACTCTCTGTATGCCTCGCTCGCCGCCTGGCTGTTGGCGGGGGCCGTGCTCTCGGGTTGTGTCCACTCCTCCCCGTCCCCCACCGAGGAGGAGTCCCTCGCGGAGATCGCCCGGTGGGAGGATCGCCGTTCGCTGGCGGATGGACGGCTGGTGGAGCGGGCGGTGCGGGGCAGCACGCCGGTCCGGATCCGGGCATTCCTCGCGCTCGCCCGCCTGCAGGCCCCCTCGACACTGGACGCGGTGGAGGTGGGACTGAAGGACGGCGAGCCCTCCGTGAAGCAGGCGGCCGCCTTCGCCGCCGGGGTGCTCGCGCTGTCGTGGGAGCCCCTCACCCCGGAGGAGAAGTCCCGGCTGGCCCGGGCGCTGCTCGCCAGCGAGTACCGGACGCGTCAGGAGGCAGGCGGGGATGACCGCGCATTGGAGGTGGACTCGGGCGCGTACCTCACGCTGATCGACTCCCTGGGCAAGCTCGGCACGCCGGATGCGGTGGCGCGTCTGGTGGAGCGGCTATCGCTCGGGCCCGTCCTCGCGGGTCGCGCGGCCCTGGCGCTCGGGGTGGCGGGGCGCCGGGGCGCGTCGCTGGCGGAGGTTCCGCTCGCTTGGGTGGAGGGGTTGCTCCAGGCGGGCCAGCCCGAGGCCACCCGGTATGGAGGGGCCTATCTACTGGCGAACCTGAAGCGCTCCGACGCCTTGGGCCCGCTGCGCGCCTGCCTGGGCGACGGGGCGCCGGATGTCCGGGCCGTGTGCGCGAAGGGCCTGGGCGACGTGGGCGCTTCGGAGGACGCGGCGGTGGTGGGGACACTGCTCGCGGACGAGGTGCCGCGTGTGGCGGCCGAGGCGGCGCGGACGCTCGCGAAGCTGGCCGCGCGGTGCTCGGGAGACTGCACGGCGTTGGATGCGCTGGCGGGTCTCGCACCGGGGGCGGGACGCGTGGCCCGAGGGGACTCCGCCGCGGGCCATGCGTGGCTCGCGCTCGCGCAACAGGGCCTTCCCGAGGCGGGGCGCCGGGTGCTGGTGTCCCTGCGGCGCGCGCTCCAGGAGGCGGCGCCTGGGGTGGTGTCCGAGGGCGCGGCTGGGGATTTGATGAACCTGGACTGCCGTCTGGCGGCGGCGATGGATCGGCAGCACGGGCGGCTCGACGAGGTGCTGCGCTGTGGGGGCGGCCGGGTGGCGGAGGCCTCGCGGTTGGCGCTGGGGCTGCGCGAGGTGGCGCAGTCCGGCGCGGCGCCGGGCGCGGGCGAGGCGGTGCGCTACCTGAAGCACGCGGAGGCGCGCGTGAGGCTGGCGGCGCTCGCGGCGGTGGCGGCGCGGCCCGTGCCCGAGGCGGCCGGGCCCGTGCGCGAGCTCCTGGCGGGGGAGGACGCGGTGGTGGCGGCCTCGGCGGCGGGCACGGCCGCGGAGTTGAAGGACATGCAGGCACTGCCTGGGGTGCGAGCGCTGGCCGAGCGCGTGCCGCGGGAGCCGGACCTGGCCGAGCCGGTGGCGGCGGGACTCGTGGCGCTCGCGGGGCGGGACGCGGAGGAGGTGTTGCGCGGGTGGCTGGGACATCCGCATGCGAACGTGCGCCGCGTGGCCGCCGAGGCGCTCACCCGCCTCACGGGACAACCGGTGCGGGCGCCCTTCGTGGAAGTCTCGGAGGAGGCGCACCGTCCCGAGCCCGCGCCGGCGGGAACCTCTCTCATCTTCCGCACCCACAAGGGGGACATCACCGTGGCGCTGGATGCGGAGGCGCCGTTGACGTCGGGCAACCTCGTGGCGCTCGCGCGCCAGGGCTATTTCCGGGGCCTCGCCTTCCACCGCGTGGTGCCGGACTTCGTGGCCCAGGGGGGAGATCCGCGGGGAGACGGGGAGGGGGGACCGGGCTACTCCATCCGATGCGAGATCACCCACCGGCGCTATGCGCGGGGGGTCATCGGCATGGCGCTGTCGGGGAAGGACACGGGAGGCAGCCAGTTCTTCTTCACGCACTCGCCGCAGCCGCACCTGGACGGCCGCTACACGGCGTTCGGAGAGGTGACGCGCGGCCTGGAGGTGGTGGACCAGTTGCTGGAGGGCGACACCCTGATCGACGTGGAGGTGTCGCCCTGATGCAGTGAGGCAGGCGGGGCGGGCGTCTCAGCTCGCCACGCGGTTGGGGACCTTGCCCGGCGTGAAGCCGGCCCAGAGCGCGTTCTCCGCGTTCTCCATGTCCTCGACCTTCTTGCGGATGCGCTGCCACTCGGCGTCCTGGATGCGCAGGAAGGCCTCGGCGATCTCGGGATCGAACTGCGTGCCCGAGCAGCGCCGGATCTCATCGCGCGCCACGGACAGTGGCCGGCCCTTGCGGTAGGGACGATCCGAGGTGATGGCGTCCACCGTGTCGGCGATGGCGAAGATGCGCGCGCCGACGACGATGTCCCGGGCCTTGAGCCCCTGCGGGTAGCCCTTGCCGTCCCAGCGCTCCTGGTGGTGCAGCACGATGAGCGAGGCGTCGTGCAGGTAGGGCATCTTCGCGAGGATCTTGTAGCCGTACTCGGGGTGCTTGCGCATCTCCACCCACTCCTCGGGCGAGAGCGGGCCGGGCTTGAGCAGGATGGTGTCGCTCACGCCGATCTTCCCGATGTCGTGCAGGAGCGCGCCCTGCTCCACCACCTCGAGCTGGGTGGGCGTCAGGCCGATCTCCTCGCCGATGCGGCGCGAGTAGAGCGACACGCGGCGCGAGTGCCACTGGGTCTCGGTGTCGCGGTAGTCGAGCGCGCTGATGAGCCCATCGAGCAGGCCGTTGGTGCGCTCGACCACCATGCGCTCCAGGTCCCGGTTGATGGCCGTGAGCTCCGCGTTCTTTTCCGCCACCTCGCGCGTGAGCCGCTCATTGGATTCCACCAGCCGGTAGTGCTCGATGGCCTGGCGCACCGCGCTGGTCAGCTCGCTGAGCGACCACGGCTTGCCCAGCAGGCGGAACACCTCGCCGCGGTTGACCGCCTCGGAAGCGGTGCGGAAGTCCGCCGCCGCCGTGAGCATCAGGCGCACCGCGCGCGGATTCTTCTCACGCAACGTGCGCAAGAGTTCCACGCCGTTGAGCAGCGGCATCATGAAGTCCGTCAGCACCACCTGGAATCCCTGCTCCTTGGCGGCCTGGGCGGGATCCGTGTGGGTGACGACCTCGTAGCCCTCCGACTGGAGGATCCGCGACAGCGCGGCCAGAATGAGCGGATCGTCATCCACTACGAGGATGCGGTCCATGAATACAGCCTCCCAACCCTGAAGAACGGATGTTGAAGAACCGGGCCGTTATACACGGCTTCCCACCCAAAGGTCACACCCTCGGGTCTGCTCCACCGTGCACCTGCCTGCCCGACGAGCCCTCGTGAGATCCCGGGGTTTTCGGAAAATGAGCACCCCCTCGCCTCACGAGCCGCTTGCCTGTCCGGCGGGGGGTGGTCTATGGTGCGCCGCAGTGCTGCACTGTGTTGTAACTCCTTGAAATTTGGAGAGTTCTCCGATGCCTAGAGCCTCCGCAGGGCCGGTCCCGGTGGTGGTCATGGGGTTGGGAGTCATCGGGCAGGAGATCGTCAGGGCGGCCCTGCTTTCACCCGAGGTCGAGCTGCTCGGCGCGATGGACGCCAACCCTCAACTGGTGGGGCGACCCTTGTCGGACGTGGTGGGGGTCGCGGGACTGAAGGGCAAGGTCGCGGGCAGCCTGGAGGCGGCCGTGGGACGGCGCAAGGGCGTCGTGCTGCTGCATGCCACGGGCTCGCGCCTGGAAGGCGTCATGGATCAGCTGCTGCAGGCGATCCAGCTCGGCCTGTCCGTGGTCTCCACCTGCGAGGAGCTGGCCTTTCCCTTCCTCAAGTACCCGGAGCTCGCGCAGAAGCTGGAGCAGGCCGCGCAGCGCGCGGGGGTGGCGGTGCTCGGCACCGGCGTCAACCCCGGCTTCGTGATGGATCGCCTGGTGGCCACGGCGGGTCAGGCGTGCGGTCCGGTGCGCCATGCCACGGTGACGCGGGTGGTGGACGCGCGCCACCGCCGCGAGGCCCTGCAGCGCAAGGTGGGCGCGGGCCTGAGCGAGGAGGAGTTCTTCGCCCTGGTGGACCGCGAGCAGCTCGGCCACGTGGGCCTGGTGGAGAGCGCGGCCCTGTGCGCGCTGGGGCTGGGCATGGACTGCGACGACTTCGAGGAGGAGATCGTCCCCGTGTTCGCCGAGGAGGACATCACCGGAGGCGCCTTCCCGGTGAAGAAGGGCCGTGTGGCGGGTATCTTCCAGTCCGCGGTGGGGCTGGAAGAGGGGCAGGAGCGGGTGCGGTTGGAGTTGACGATCGCGGTGGGCGCGGACGAGCCGGGCGATCGCATCGAGATTGAAGCGGAGCCGAAGCTGGTTCTGGAAATCCGTGGGGGGGTGCCCGGCGACCGGGCCACCGCACACATGCTGGTGAATGCCGCCCCGCGGGTGACGGCCGCCGAGGCTGGCCTTCTGACCGTGCTCGAGCTGCCGGCCGGTCGTTAAAGGGAGAGGGACATGCTGGACAAGAATGCGATTGGCCGGGCTTCCCCGCCATTCCTGAACGAGGTGGAGAAGGGCGCCATCCGGCGCTTCGCCGAGTCCCTCGGTGACTACAACCCCATCTACTACGACGAGGAGTACGCGCGCGCCTCGGGCTACCCCACCGTGGTGGCGCCGCCCACGTTCCCCGCGTCCTTCAGTTCCGCGGCGGACCTGCGCGAGCTTTTGGGCGTGGGCATCAAGAGCCTGCTGCACGCCGAGCAGTCCTTCGAGTACGAGCGGCCCATCTTCGCCGGCGATCGCATCTTCGTCGCCACGCGCGTGGCCGAGGTGCTCGAGCGCACGGGGCCCGCGGGCAAGATGGACGTCGCCGTCATCGAGGACGAGGGCCGCGACGAGGAGGGCAACCTGGTGTTCCGTGCCCGCCGCACCCTCATCGTCCGCGCCGCCAAGGAGAATTCGTGATGCCCGCGCGCAAGCTCTACTTCGAAGGCATTCGCGTGGGTGACGAACTGCCCGCGCTCGCCAAGGCCCCCATCGATCGCGTGCAGCTGTCGCGCTACGCCGGCGCCTCGGGGGACTTCAACCCCGTGCACGTGGACGAGGTGTACGCCAAGAGCGTGGGCATGCCGTCCGTCTACGCCCCCGGCATGCTCGTCATGGGCATGCTCGGCCAGCTCATCAGCGACTGGGCCCGCGGCGGCCAGCTGCGGCGCTACCACGTGCGCTTCATCAAGATGGTGTGGCCGGGCGACACCGTGGTCTGCAAGGGCCGGGTGAGTGACCGCTATGGCGAGGGCGGCCGCTACTTCGTCGAGGTGGAGCTGTGGGCGGAGAACCAGCGCGGTGAGCTGGTGATGAAGGGCCACTCCAGCATCCAGCTCTTCTATTCCCTCGAGGACGAGAACCGGCAGCGCTCGGGCCAGTCTCCCATCGTCGTGGACGTGCCGCGCGAGAGCCTCCTGCAGAACTCCGGCACCGCCGCCCCCGAGGGCACCGAGGAGGAGGGGGCGAGCCTGTCAGGCAAGAAGACGACGGGCTCCAAGCCCGCCGCCAAGACGGCCACCGCTCCGGACGCCTCCAAGAAGACCAAGAAATAGGGTCTTTCCCGCCTGTCGGCCGCCCCGCGGGATGGTGGGCAATGTCCCACCCAACGCGAGGCGTCATTCCGGGTTGACTCTAGAATCAATCGACGTAACCTTCCCCTCATCCCACTTGGGGCCACGCGCCTTTTTCCGGCCGTGAGCCTCCCTCTTCGGGGTTAGGGGAAGCGCCATGTCCGCCGGCATCAACACGTACAAGATCGACCTTCGGGAACTCTACTTCACGCTGTTCGAGCAGTTCGGCTTCGGCCAGGTCGCCGGACAAGCGCCGTTTGACGCCTGGGGTCCGGATGAGGCCAAGGCGGTGCTCGAGCAGACGTACCGCTTCGCCAAGGACGTGCTCGGACCCCTGAACGCCTCGGGCGATCGGGAGGGCTGCCGGGTGGAGAACGGCTCGGTCATCACGCCCAAGGGCTTCAAGGACGCGTGGAAGGGCGTCTACGAGCAGGGCTTCAAGTCCATCTCCGCGAGCCCCGATCACGGCGGCCAGGGCGGCCCGATGATGCTCTCGGTGCTCGTCGAGGAGATCCTCTCGGGCGCCAACTCGGCCTTCAACATGTACCCGGGCCTGGCCTACGGCGCCGCGGAGCTCGTGGCCGAGTGCGGCACGCCCGAGCAGAAGAAGCTGTACGTGGAGCGCATGCTCAACGGCACCTGGGGCGGCACCATGTGCCTGACCGAGCCCCAGGCGGGCTCGGACGTGGGCGCGGCCAAGTCCACGGCGCGCAAGAACGCGGACGGCACCTACAGCATCCGCGGCACGAAGATCTTCATCTCCGGCGGCGACCATGACCTCGCCGAGAACGTCATCCACCTGGTGCTCGCGCGCATCGAGGGCGCGGTGCCCGGCACCAAGGGCCTCTCGCTCTTCATCGTGCCGAAGATCCGCGTGAAGCCGGACGGCTCGCTCCAGGGCCCCAACGACGTCACCCTGGGCTCCATCGAGCACAAGATGGGCATCCGCGCCTCGGCCACGTGTGTGCTCAACTTCGGCGAGAACGACGGCTGTGTGGGCGAGCTCGTGGGCGGCATCGAGAACGTCGGCATGAGCCAGATGTTCAAGATGATGAACGGCGCGCGCATCGCGGTGGGCATCCAGGGCCTGGCGCTGGCGAGCACGGCCTACTTCAACGCGCTCGAGTACGCGAAGGATCGCAAGCAGGGCGCCCCGGCGCACAAGTGGAAGGATCCGGCGGCGCCCCGCGCGGCCATCATCGAGCACGCCGACGTGCGGCGCATGCTGCTGGAGATGAAGGCGCACGTGGAGGGCATCCGCGCGCTCATCGTCAAGCTGGCCATGCACACGGACAAGGCGCACCAGCTGGCGGGCAAGGACGACACCCAGGCGGCCTACCACCGCGGCCAGGTGGAACTGCTCACCCCGCTGGTGAAGTCCTACGCCTCGGATCAGTCCTTCCGGCTGTGCGCCCAGGCCATCCAGGTGTTCGGCGGCGCGGGCTACTGCCAGGACTACCCGGTGGAGCAGTACACGCGTGACTCGAAGATCTTCTCCATCTACGAGGGCACCAACCACATCCAGGCCATGGATCTGGTGGGCCGCAAGATGGGCCAGGCCGGCGGCGCGCACTTCCAGCAGTTCATGTCGGACGTGGGCGCCTTCATCGAGGCCCAGCGCGACCACAAGATCTACGGCGACGCCGTCAAGCAGCTCGCCGCCGCGCAGGAGGGCCTGATGGCCAGCGCCATGGCGATCCTCGGCTGGTCGCAGGAGCCGGCGAAGATGACGCTCATCCCGCTGTCGGCCAACCGCTTCCTCAACATGATGTCGGAAGTGGCCGTGGGCTGGCTGCTCCTGGACGCGGCCCTCATCGCCGAGCGCGCGGGCGAGAAGGCCTCGGGCGACGAGAAGGCCTTCTACGAGGGCAAGAAGTGGAGCGCGCTGTGGTACGCGCGCAACGTGCTGCCCAACGTGGAGCAGGCCGCGCGCATGATGGCCACCGAGGACACCTCCTCGGTGGACATCTCCACGCAGGCGTTCGGCTCCATCTGAGCCCGCGCCCACGGGCGTGACGTCCGCCGCCCCCGTTCCTCCTCCTTCCGGGAAGAGGGCGGGGGCGGTTGCTTTATTGGGGCTCGCGCACGCCGATGGCGAGCTGTCCGAGTCCCGCGCCCTTGGCCAGCTCCATCACCTGCACCACCGTGCCATGGGGCACGCCCTCGTCCGCCTGGACGATGACGATGGTGTCGGGATCCTTCTGCTGGGCGTCGGTGAAGGCGCGCTTGAGTTCGTCCTCGCTGACGACGTTGCCGCCGAGCACGAATCTCCCGTCCGAGAGGATCGCCACGGACATGTCCGTGGCGCGCGCGGTGACGTCCGTGGCGCCGCCCTTGGGCAGGTTCACCTTGAGGCCCGTCTGGGCTCCGCCGCTGGGCGCCTGCTGCACGATGACCGAGCTGGTCACCATGAAGATGATGAGCAGCACGAGGAAGATGTCGGTCAGCGGAGTGATGTTGATCTCCGCGAACCCGACCTCGTCACCCCCCTCGGAGTCGCCGGGTATCTTGCCCATCGCCATGTGAGTGAACCTCAGGTGTCCGTGGGGGAACGCGCTTCCGCGACAGCCGCGGGGGCGGCGGGAGCGAGGGCGGCGGGAGCTCCCAGGGGCCGCTCGCGCAAGAGCTCGACGAACTCTTCTCCCAACAGCCGCAGCTCCACGAGCACGCGCGACAGCCGGGCCTGGAAGTAGTTGTAGAAGGCCATGGCCTGCACGGCCACGAGGATGCCCACCGCGGTGGCCACCAGCGCCTCGGAGATGCCCGTCATCACCGCGCCGGTGCCGCCCGTGCCTCCCGCCGCCACGTCCAGGCCCAGGTCCTTGAAGGACTTCATGATGCCGGCCACCGTGCCGAACAGGCCCACGAACGGCGTCAGCGAGCCGATGGTGGCCAGCAACCACAGGTTGCGGCGCAGGCGCAGGCCCACCTGGGCGCGCTCGCGCTCCACCGCCGAGTCCACTCCCTCACAACTGCCGCGCGTGCGCTCGAAGCGATCGAAGCCCGCGAGGAAGATGTCGGCCACGGCCGCATTGGAGCGCTCGGTGGCGGAGCGGGCCGCGGCGATGTCTCCGCGCAACAGGTGCTTGTGCACGGTGTCCCCGAGCAGCCGGGAGCGCTCGCTCACCCCCCAGAGGGTGATGAGCCGCTCGATGGCCACCACCAGCGCCACCGTGGAGGCGAGCAGGAGGAAGGCGAGGGTGAAGCCGCCGATGCGCAGGTAGTGGAGGATGTCGGAAAGGCTCATACGGGAGTGGCCAGGGAGGTCGCCGGGCGCGAGACTTAAGCCATGAACCGCGCTGCCGTCGCAATCTTCCTGGCCCTCGTTTGTTCAGGCTGTCCCAAGCGCCTGGATTTCGGGCCCCGGGGCCGTATCACCCAGCCCGAGGAGCTCTTCCGCCTGACCCGCGAGGCCCAGGACGTCACGGCGACGCTCCAGGGGGATGGCAAGCTGCGCGTCGAGTCTCCCCAGGGCACGGGCACCGTGTCCGTCTTCCTGGCCGCCTCCCGGCCGGGCCTGCTCCGGGTGGAGATGTTCGACTTCTTCAACCGCCCCATCGCCGTGCTCGTCACCGACGGCCAGCGCTTCGGGCTGCTCCAATTCCAGGAGAACAAGTTCTACCAGGGGCCCGCCACCCCCCAGAACCTGTCGCGCTTCCTGCCGCTCGCCCTGCCGAGCGAGGAGCTGGTTTCCGTGATGCTCGGCCGGGTGCCCTTCATCCCCGCCGAGCGGATGACGCTCGGGGTGGACGATAAGGAGGCGCTCTATGTCCTCACCCTGGTGCGCGGCGGCGTGTCCCAGGTGCTGCACATCCATCCCCGTCACCTGCGGGTGGTGCGCAGCGAGGTCCAGGGGGCGCGCACCTACGCGCTGGAGTACGGCCGCTTCGAGCCCCAGGGCGACGCCGTCTTCCCCCACCAGGTGACGCTCCGGGCCGCTTCGGCGGACACCTCCCTGGGGCTGCGCTACACCGATGTCACGCTGAATGAGGCCCCGGACCTCACCCTCTTCGATTTGTCCGCCCCCGAGGGCGTTTCCGTCGTCGAGGTGGACGAGGGGGGACAGGCCCTGCCCCCGGTCGCCCTGCCGCCCGCCGCGCCGGGCTCCTGAGCGGCTCAAGAAAAGAGCAACCCCCGGCATCTCGGGGTAGAGTGAGGCGACCGGCGGGTCCGTTCGGGCCCCCACGACCGTGACATGGCACAGATCAAGCTCGGCGAACTGCTGATCAAGGCGAATGTGCTCCAGGAGAGCCAGCTCAAGGCGGCGCTCGCGGAGCAGGCGAAATGGGGCGGAAAACTGGGAGAAATCCTGGTGCGGATGAACTTCGTGTCCGAGGACATCCTCGTCCGGGCGCTCTCCAAGCAGCTCGCCATCCCCGCGGTGAACCTGGACGCACTCAAGGAAGTCCCCAAGCACGTGCTCAACCGGGTTCCGGTCCAGACGGCTCGGGACTTCGCGCTGCTGCCCATGCAGTTGCGCGATGACGGCAAGACGCTGGTGGTGGCCATCGCGGATCCGCTCAACGTGCGGCAGTTGGACGAGCTGCGCGCCATCACCAAGTGCCGCATCGTCCCCAACGTGGCGGGCCGCACGGCCATCGCGCGCGCCATGGCTCGCTTCTACGAGGACGGGGGCGAGCTGGAGGACGCGGACACCAACTTCAAGGTGGTGGACTCCCATGGCCGCACCGTCGTGCGGAACATGAAGGACTCGCCCGCCACCCAGCCCGCTCCCGCTCCGGCCCCCATGCCGCCCATGGCCTCGCGCGAGTCGCCCTCGGTGCGCTCGGGCGCCAGCCCCGTGGAGATGCTGCGCGGCGTGGAGGAGGTGCAGCGCAAGGAGGTCGCGGCCCTCAAGGCCATGGTGGAGCTGCTCATCGAGAAGGGCGTCTTCACCCGCGATGAGTACCTGGCCAAGGTCAAGCGTTAGGCCGCCCCCCTCGGTCCCCCATGCGCAAGAAGATTGGCGAGCTCCTCCTCGAGTCCGGCGTCATCAATCCGGAGCAGATCCGCAAGGCGCTCGGTAAGCAGCAGCGCACCCGGGCCCGTGGCGTGCGGCTGGGCTCGGTCATCGTCACCCTGGGCTTCGCCTCCCTTCCCGAGGTGGCCCGGGCGCTCGCCCGGCAGGCCAACCTCCCGTTCGTCGAGCTGCCAGAGATTCCCCCCGAGGTGCGCGCGCTCGTGCCGCTCGACTTCCAGATCGAGCACCGCCTCGTGCCGTTCCGGCTCGAGCGCGAGGGGCGCGTGGAGCGGCTGCACGTGGCGGTGGATGATCCCTCGGATCTGCGCCCCGTGGAGGAGCTGAGCTTCCAGCTCAACAAGCCCATCCGCGTGCACGTGGCCGCCGAGGACGACCTGGATCGGGTGCTGGAGCTGGTGAGTGGCCGGGTGGTGGACGAGCTGGAGGACGAGGACGAGCCGCTGGAGATGGCGCACGGCGGCCGGGCCGACGTGTCCCTCCTGGATTGGGAGCCGCCTGTCTCCGCGAAGCCCAGGCCCCCGCCGCCTCCTCCCTTCTCCGACGAGGACGAGGACATCACCCTCATCACCCCTCGCGCCCCCGCGAAGGCCCGGAACGCCGCGCTGCCGCCCCCGCCTCCCCAGGAGAACGGGGAGGTGCTCGACGAGCTGCTCGGTGAGGGCGTGCGCGAGGCCGACGACGCGGCCCCCGAGGAGGAATCGCGCAAGGGTGTGCCCGTGGTCGTCTTCGGAGGGGCCGCCAAGGGCACGCCGCTGCCGCCGCCCCGGCCCGAGCTGCCCGACATCTCCGAGGAAGACCTCAAGGTACTCGAGGACCTCGAGCGCATGGCGGATGGCGCCGAGGCGGAGCTGCACACGGAGAAGGTGAAGCCCGCGCGCATGGTGGCCAGCCTCATCCGCCTGCTCATCCGCAAGCGCCTCATCCACGAGGAGGAGTTCCTGGAGGAGTTGTCCCGGAAGTGAAGGCCCGGGCCGGCTGTTCACAGGCCCTCCCGTGCACCCCATGTCCGAACCTCTTCTCGACGTCCGCGGATTGAAGACCCAGCTGTCGCTGGACGCGGGTCCCGTGCTGGCCGTGGATGACGTGTCCTTCTCCCTTCCTCCCGGGGGCACCCTGGGCGTGGTGGGGGAGAGTGGCTGCGGCAAGAGCCTCACCGCGCTCTCGGTGATGCGCCTGGTGCCCGAGCCCCCGGGCCGGGTGGTGGGCGGGCGCATCCTCTTCCAGGGCGAGGATCTGCTCGCGCTCCCCGAGGAGAAGATGCGCCGCAAGCGCGGGCGCCACCTCTCCATGGTCTTCCAGGAGCCGATGACGTCCCTCAACCCCGTCTACACGGCGGGCGAGCAGATCGCCGAGGGCGTGCGGCTGCACCTGGGCCTGTCACGCTCCGCCGCGAGAGAGCTCGCCGTGGAGATGTTGCGACAGGTGGGCATCCCCGCCCCCGAGCAGCGCGTGGACAGCTACCCCCACGAGTTGTCCGGTGGCATGCGCCAACGGGTGATGATCGCCATGGCGCTCGCCAGCGGCCCGGAGCTGCTCATCGCGGACGAGCCCACCACCGCGCTCGATGTCACCATCCAGGCGCAGATCCTCGAGCTGCTCAAGCGGCTGCAGACCGAGCGCCGCATGGCGGTGATGCTCATCACCCATGACCTGGGCGTGGTGGCGGGGCACTGTGACACGGTGGTGGTGATGTACGCGGGCCGCGTGGTGGAGCGCGCCCCGGTGAAGGCGCTCTTCCGGCAGCCGGCGCATCCGTACACCGCGGGCCTGCTCCGCTCCATTCCAGCGCTCCAGACGGTGGAGGGGCCACCGGGGGCGCGTCCCCGGTTGAAGACGATTCCCGGCATGGTTCCGAGCCTGCACCGGCTGCCCGGGGGCTGCCGCTTCCGCGACCGGTGCGAGCGCGCCCTGGACCTCTGCGCGCGGGTGGAACCCCCCTTGGAGTCCAAGCGCGAGGGCCAGGAGGCCGCATGTCACAACCCGGTGCCCGCGCCATGACCGAGCCCCTCCTCACCGAGCCCCTCCTCACCGAGCCCCTCCTCCAGGTGCGAGACGTGAAGACCCACTTCCCGGTGCGGAGCGGGCCGTGGGGGCGCGCGCGCGGCAGCGTGAAGGCGGTGGACGGCGTGAGCTTCGACGTGCGGCGCGGCGAGACGCTCGGGCTGGTGGGCGAGAGCGGCTGCGGCAAGAGCACGCTCGGGCGCACGATCCTGCGGCTCGTGGGGCCCACGGCGGGCTCCATCCGCTTCGAGGGCCGGGAGCTGACGGGCCTGTCCCAGCGGGAGCTGCGCCCCTTGCGGCGGCGCATGCAGCTCGTCTTCCAGGATCCCTATGCCTCGCTCAACCCGCGCATGTCCGTGCGGGAGTTGCTCGGCGAGCCCTTCGCCATCCACGGGCTCGAGCGGGGCGCCGCGCGCGAGGCGAAGGTGGCCGGGCTCCTGGACATGATGGGCCTGCCGCGCGAGGCCCTGGACCGCTACCCGCACGAGTTCTCCGGAGGCCAGCGCCAGCGCATCGGCATCGCCCGCGCCATCGCCCTGCGGCCGGACCTGGTCGTCGCCGACGAGCCCATCAGCGCGCTCGACGTCTCCATCCAGGCGCAGATCGTCAACCTGCTCGGGGATCTCCAGCGCGAGCTGGGGCTCACCTACGTCTTCATCGCGCACGACCTGAAGATCGTCGAGTACGTCTCCACGCGCGTGGCGGTGATGTACCTGGGCCGCATCGTGGAACTGGCGGACGCGGCGGACCTCTACCGCACGCCCCGGCACCCCTACACCCAGGCCCTGCTGTCGGCGGTGCCGGTGCCGGATCCCGAGCGGCGCCGGGAGCGCCTCCTGCTCCAGGGCGATGTCCCGTCTCCGCTCGCGCCTCCTCCCGGGTGCGCCTTCCATCCGCGCTGCCCCTTCGCCATGGAGCGCTGCCGGCGGGAAACGCCGCCCCTCTACTCGCTGGAGCGGGGGCATACCGCCGCGTGCTTCCTGGTGGAGAACGACGCGCGCGAGCGTCCGGCCTCCACCCCGGATGCTTCCCCCAGCCACGAGGGAGGGTAGGGTGTTCTGGCTCAGTCACCATCATCCCGAGGAGTACAACCGCACCTATGTGCTCGGGGGCGTGCGGGTATGCGCCCGCTGTCTGGGCACCTACCCGGTCCTGCTGGCCGTGCTGGTGGGGCTGTTCAAGCTGCGTGCCCCGCTGACTTGGTCCTGGGACGTGCCGGTGGTGCTGGGCCTCACCCTGCCCGCGCTCGTGGACTGGGCCGTGGGCCGCTTCCGTCCCACCGGGGGCTCCAACGCCGTACGCACGCTCACCGGGGTGCTGCTGGGCATGGCCCTTGGTCGCTCGCTGTTCATCCACCTCCAGCGACCCCTGCCCGCGGTGCTCCTGTGGCAGGCGGCCCTGGTGGCGGGCGTCGCCATCCCCGTGCTTCTCGCCACCTCCCGGAAATCCAATCCGGGCCCCTGACGGGTGACAGCGGCGGCACTCCCTGTCATTCTGCCCACTTACGGGGCCCGCTGAAGACCGTAGACCTGAATCCTTCCTCGTCCGTTGAAGCGGGCGGATGGGATGAGGCGGGGCGCGGGGCCCCGGGCTTGGGGGAGTGTTGGAACCGGATCTCTCAGACGAACGGTTGATGCTCGCCTTCCGGGCGGGAGACCCCCGTGCGTTCGAGGTCCTGGTGCGCAGGCACCGGACCCCGGTGTTCAACTTCATCTTCCGCTTCACGGGTCACCGCGCCCGGGCGGAAGACGTCCTTCAAGAGACGTGGTTGAAGGTGGTGCGCGGCGCACCGGACTACGAAACGAAGGCGAAGTTCACCACCTGGCTGTACACGATCGCGAGGAACCTCTGCGTGGACAGCGCGCGCAAAGAGAGCTATCGGCAGGCCGCTTCGCTGGAGTCGCCCACGGTGGGCTCCGAGGGTGAGGACAGCCGTCCGTTGGGCGAGGCCCTTCCCGACGAGGGCGCGAGCCCCGAGCGCGGCGCCTACAACGCCCGGGTGAGGCCCTTGCTGGAGCGCGCCCTGGCCAGCCTGCCCGAGGAGCAACGGGAGGTCTTCGTGTTGCGCGAGTACAGCGGCATTCCCTTCAAGGACATCGCCGAGGTGACGGGCGTGTCGGAGAACACGGTGAAGAGCCGCATGCGCTATGCCTTGGAGGGCCTGCGCCGGCGGCTGGCCGAGCTCGGCGTGGATGGCGATCTGGCAGAGGATGGAAGGACGGTGGCGGGATGAAGACCCAGAATGCCCATGCGCACGAGGATCGGCTGCTGGACTTCGCCTATGACGAGCTGCCGCAGACCGAGGCTCATGCCGTGGAGCAGCACCTCCAGGGCTGCTCGCGGTGCGCGGAGACCCTCCAGGGCATTCGTGGTGTGCGCCGCTCCATGGCCCGCCTTCCCCAGGAGGCCGCGCCAGAGACGGGACTGGACTCCCTGCTCGCGTACGCGCAGCAGTCGGCTCGCCGGGCCGCGGCGGGCGCGGAACCCGCCCCTCGCTGGTGGCGCCGCCTGATGGCTCCCGCGTTGGGCATGGCGGCCGTGAGTGTCTTCGGGATCGTGGTCCTCCAGGTGAACCGCGAGGTGGACCTGAGCCCCGCGCTCCAGAGCACCGCGCACAAGTCCGCCCCGGCCGCCAAGGCCGTGGTGCCCTTGGCCGTGGCCCCTTCCGCCGTCCCCGCGCAAGCGTCGCGTCTCGCGGAGGCCGAGCCCCTCGCGGCTCCCCAGCGCACCGACAAGCCCTCCTACGCCGCACCCCGCCCCTCGATGGCCAAGTCGATGCCGCTACCCGCGGCGCGAGGCCGGGCCGCGGAGGGAAAAGGTGGTGCGCTGACCGGAATGGGCGGGAGCGCCTCGAAAAGGAAAAGCACGGTGGCCTCCGACGACTCCGCGCCCGCGCCGCTCGAGGAGAGCGTCCAGGGGATGGCGCTGGCGGAGAGCGCGCCCCCTCCAGCCGCCATGGCTGACGCCAGTGCCCAGGAGGAACTCCCGAGGGATTTGGCGAGGCTCGCGCCCACCGGGGCACCCCCGCCGCCCGCCGCTCCGGCGAGTCCGCCGCCTCGCGTGGCCAGCGCCTCGCCGCGGCCGGAGCCGTCCAAGTCCAAGGATGGAGTGGATACCGAGGAGAGGGAGAAGAGCGAGAAGGCCGAGGGCATGTCGGCTTCCAGAGGCCTCTCGGCCGCGCGGGCTTCTCCGTCCCCCGCGGAGCTGATGCGGCAAGCCGACCTGGCCCTCCGCTCGGGAGATCGTTCCCAGGAAGCCGTCTTCCTGCGCGCGGCCCTGGCCGCTGGCGCCCAGGGCACTCAAGCCCTGACGGTGCTCTCCCGGTTGTGCGACGCGGAAGCCGCGCTGGGTCGGCGGCGCAACGCCATCGAGGTCTGCAAGCGGGTCGTGGCGACGGCACCCGGCACCAGTGAGGCCCGGTCGGCCCTCCGCGTCCTGGAGGATCAGCTCCGCGCGCCCGAGCCCGAGGCCGGCGGCGAGGTCGAGAAGCGCTAGTCCCGCCACGCTGGCGCGGCACGCCGCCGACTCACGGCGGCACGGACGCGCCCTCTCCGGAGGCCGGAGCGAGGTCCGGATTGTAGGCTCCCCGGAAGACCACGGGCTCGCCGTTCGGCGCCTGGAGCCGCCATGGGTCTCCCTCGGGAGACAGGCCCACCGCCTGGAACTCGTAGGCCACGCCGCCCTCCACGACATAGAGGAACACCGTGCCCGGTGGCGCCTCCGGGGGCAGGGCCTCGAGCGAGTCCACCTTCTGGATGCGAAAGGGCAGGGGCGCGAACGAGCGCGTGCGCACGGGTGTGGGCTGCTCCTGGGCCACCTGCTGAAGCGCCTGTTGCCAGCTCTCCGGGTCCTCGGGAAGGGCGCCGCGGGTCTGCAGCGCCTCCACCATGCGGCCATGGAGCGCCCGGGCCACCTGGAGGATCTTCAGGTTGGCCGAGGGAGGGCTGCGCCCCGGCACGGGTCCCTCATGGGAGTCCCAGAGGGTGAACACCAGTCCCGCGAGGACGAACAGCGACCACGAGAGCCGCGCGCTGCGCCCGCGCAGGCTCTGCACCAGGATGACGCCCATGCCGAGCACGGTGGCGAGCACGGCCAGCACCAGCGCCGGACGCGGTGGCGGCCCGGCGTGGAAGGGCTGCGTCTGGGTGCGCCACAGGTGCTCGAACTCCGCCATGCCGGCCACGACACAGATGGCGGTCAGTCCGCCGAAGACGATGCCGTGGATGACGCGGAGCGCGAGCGGTGAGGCGGGGGCGGCGCGGGACGGGGTGGGCTTCACGGGAACGGCAGGTTGAGCACGAAGTAGAACGAGTCGTAATAGATCTGGTACGCGCGCAGGAAGGCGTCGATGACGTTCATCTTCTCCTTCCCGTTGCCCAGGTCGACGCTCATCATGACGATGAGGCCGAACACCAGCACCCAGTTGATGAAGGAGTACTCCACCATGGCCTGGCCACGACGGGCGCGGCGGCGGAGCGTTTGGGTCGGCACGGGCGTCTTCATGGGCGGTTGTCCTTCGACTCTGAATCAGTCTCGGCGGGAGGCTGGAACTTGAAGCGCGAGGGTAGCTGTTCCTCGGTCCCCAGGGGCATCTTCTTGTCGTTCGGGGAGGGGCGCACCATGCGGGGCCGGGCATCCACGCCGTAGTCGCGCACCTCCATCGTGTACTGGATGGGGGGAAACTCGATCTTCGCCAGCCGCAGGATGGGCACTTCCCGGCTGATCCAATAGCGCTTGACGACGAGCTGACGGTAGCGGACCTCCATCGGCTCGGCCTGCACCGTCCCCGCGAGCGTCATCACCCGCGCGGGCCTGCCCCGGGTCACGCTCGTGTCCGGACCCGCGGGCAGCTGCTCGGTGGGCGGGGAAAGGGCGGCCGGGGGCGCTTCCGGTTTGGGCGTCCCCATGAAGTGGGCCACGGCGTCCTGCTCCAACTCCTGCAGCTTCTCGTAGCCCTGGCTGACGAACAACCGCGTCACGCCCTCCGAGCGCAGCCCCACGTCACGCGTCACCAACATGAGGTACTGCGCCATCGGCGCCTTGAGCTCCGAGTGCCTGCCGAACTCCATCTCCACCCACACCGCGTCCCGCCCTCGCGCGTCCTTCTCCTCGCCGACGACGGCCAGGCGCATGAAGCCCTGCTGGGGCGCGCCATCCATCTGGTACGTCACCCACTCCCCGACGCGGGCTTCCAGCCGGGCGGGGGCGGACTCGAAGAGCATCCGGCTCTCGCGGGACAGCTGCGGCGGGGCCGCCGCCACCAGCACCACCGACACGGCACACAGCAGCGCGCTCATGGCTTCTTCTCCCGGCGCTGCTGGACTTCGCGCGCGTGCGCCTCGCGCGCCTGGCGCACGGCGTCCGCGTTGGGCATGCCGTCCGGCCGGTCCGTTCCCACCCAGCTCTGCGACACGGCCACCTGCGAGGGGGCCAGCTCCACCAGCGTGGTGATCGCCTGCTCGGCTCCGCGCGTGAACTCGAGCACGATGTTGCGCTGGCCATCCAGCTTGCCTCCGGACTCGCGCACCGGCTTGTAGCCCGTGGCGGTCATCTTGGAGACGAGCTCCTGCCGCACCACGTCCAGTCCCCGCTCCACCACCTGGGTGCGGTGATGGGTGCTCCCGGCCTCGTCCCTCGAGCCCACGTCCGCGCTGAAGAGCGAGCCCTCGATCTGGATGAAGCGGCCCTTGCCCGCGTCCGGCGGCTTCTCGTACAGCCAGAGATCCTTGAGCACGGTGAAGCCCACCGTCCTGTCCCGCTCGGCCCGCAGCACCACGGCCCGCTGGAGCCCCTCGCGGGTATAGAAGGCCGACACCACGGCCTCGTTCTTCAAGTCCCCCTCCACGACGACCGGGTAGCCCTGCTTGCGCCAGTAGCCCTGGAAGTACTTGGCCACCTTCTCCAGGGAGTCCTTGGTGGTGAAGTAGGCCATGCGGTGGTACTGGCCGTCGATGAGCAGATCATTGCCGATCCGCGTGTGCACGGTGCCAGGATAGACCGCGAGCTCCTGCTCGGCCCGCGACACGGGGGCCCAGAGGAGCAACACCAGGAGGGGGAGGGGGCTTACTCGCACGACACCTTCTTCTTGTTCTTGTCCTTCTGGACGCTGGGATCGGGGGCGGGCGTGTTGGGCATGTCCGCCTGTTCGTTCTTGCAGCCCATGAAGCTGTTGCCCCGGGCCATGAACACCTTGCGGTAGAGCGAGTCGTCGTACTTCTGGGTGTCGCGGAACGGAGCGGTGTCGAAGCAGCGCTGGGCGTCGTCGTCCAGGCCGGGATACTTGTTGAGGTTGTTGAGCCCCACCGAGGCGCCATGCCCCGGCTTGTTGCACTCGTTGCCCTCGGCCGAGGGCTCATAGTTGTGGGCGACCACGAACGGTCCGAAGAAGTCGGGGAACACGAAGTTGGCGATCGAGCCGAGCGCGTCCAACCCCACCTTGTCCGCGTAGTTTCCTACACCCAGGAACGTCATCCGGTCCACCTGCGCGGCCATGCCATGCTGGCTCTCCCCCCCGCTGTGCACGCCCGCCCGCTTGGGGGCCATGACGGCGTTGGCTCCGTCGGGCAGTTGCCACCCCGTGGCGATGAGCGTGTAGCGGTTCTTCACCGGCAGGTTGCTCAGGTCCTTGCCGCCCCAGTTGTCCACGTCGAAGAAGCCCTTCTGCTCCTGCTGCAGGTAGTTGCGGGGCAACCCGAGGCTGGCGAGCTTGCTGGTGATCTCCACCTGCACCTGCCCCTTGGTGTTCATCTTGAAGTGGTCGAGGAAGAAGTTGAGCGTCTTGCCCACCGCGCTGGAGGCCTCGCCGCCAATGCCTCCGTTTCCCTCGAAGACGCGGCTCAGGTCGATGCCCGCCACGGTCTGGTTCTCCACCTTCACCTGCACCGGCTCCGCGCTCAGCATGAAGCCGAACTTGCCGTCCGGCTCGAGCGAGTCCAGGTCCTTGTAGCGCTCGGTCGCCTCGTCCACCGCCGCCTTCTGGGCGGTCTCGAAGGCCTTGTCATGATCCGCGCTGCCGTAGTCGCTCAGCGTGTAGCTGCTCATCTCCCACGCCGTGTAGCGGCTGGCCTCCTGCATCTTGAGCTTCGCCCGGATGATGTCGCTCAGGAACATGCTGAACATGAGGATGGACACCAGCAGGGGCACCACGAGCGCGAACTCCACGATGGCGGCGCCGCGCCGGACGGTCTTCTTGTGTGCGCGTGAGCGGAGCATGACGGTTCTCAGTGGGTGATGATCTTCGCGGGCGTGTCGCGCACGGACTCGGGCAGCGCGTTGGTGAGCTTGTTGATGAGCGGCAGCGACTCCCGGCCCTGCCAGACGGCCGCCAGCCGCGGTCGCCAGTAGGGGTTGAAGAAGTTGGGCTGCTCGGTCCAGTTGCCGGGCCGGTGGTAGTACGTCTGCCCGCGCGAGATGACGCTCATGCCCGAGGAGATCTGGAAGCCGGCGATCTCCAGCTTCTTGCGATCGTTGTCCAGGTCCAGCGTCGTGGACGACCCTCCCATGGAGAAGGTGAGCTTGCCGCTGTCGTTGAGCAGGCCCGGCCGGTTGTAGGTGGCGCCGGTCTGGTCCGCCTTGGAGTTGTGCAGCTCGTCCGTGCTCTTGTTGAGCAGCACCCACGTCGACGGCTGGTTGAAGTCATGCTTGCGCTGGGCCATCTCCGTGCTGCTGGGGTCGGCGCCGAAGCCCCCTCCGCAGTCCTTCGCGTAGTCGCCGGGCTCGAAGTGCGGGAAGGGCATCAGGCCTTCCCAGGCGTGGTCCTTGTCATCCGGATCGATCCGGGTGTTGGCCACGAACACGGACATCTTGAACAAGCACTTGATCGGCGTGTCCAACAGACAGGGCTTGCTCTCGTAGAGCCCCACCTTCTCGTCATCCTCGTCGGAGGCCTGGCCGGGGAACACCACCCGCCAGTGCGCGCCGCCCTTGCGCTCACTCTTGCTCAAGGCCCAGATGCTCGTCTTGAGCGTGCTGTCCTTGTCCTCGCGCGGATCTCCCCAGCAGTCGCGCCACGTCCGCTTGTCCCCCGAGCTCCTCTGCTTGGGGCAGTAGAAGGGGTTGTTGAGCGGGCCGAGGCTGCTGCCCGGCCCCAGCTTGATGTAGTACGGGTCGTCCGAGGCGAGGATGTCTCCCTGGGCGATCATGCCCATGGGGGAGTTGGGCAGATCGTTCATCTCGCGGATCTTGTTGCGCTTCTTGGACTTGGACCCCGTTTGGTCCTCATCCGTGCCGTAGCCGAGCTTGTAGGTGAGAAAGCGCGTCTGGCCCCACTTGGGAATGTTGTCGAGGAAGCTCTCCAGGGGCGAGAGCCAGTCGGGGATGGGCAGCAGCGCGCCCAGGGTGCGCTTGGTGACCAACGTCTCCGGGCACAAGCTCGTCTTCGCGTCACAGGGGAAGCGCGTGGCGTTGGTGATCCCCGCCATCACCCGCTTGGCGCGGGCGACCTTGCTGGACTCGTCCCGCACCGTGGGGTCCAGTTCCTTGAAGGGGTTGACCGGAGAGAACGGCGTGCCGTTGGCCTGCTTGTAGTGGGTGCGGTTGTAGAGGCACTGATTGATGAGCCCCGCGAGCGTCTGCGGGATGAGCGAGTCCACGTTGGGATCGTTCGCGGCGATGATCGTGTTGGAGGTGCCCAGCACGTAGGTGGACGTGGACATCATCACCGCCGTGGACGCACCGGCCATCACCCCGTTGAGCATCCGGTGCCCGGGCACCACGATCCTTCCAATGGCGCGATCGATGGCCGGGAAGACCTTCTTCATCACGTCGAGGATCATCCGGATCGCCTTGTAGACGATGTCCAGCGCCTTCATGATGATGTTGATGTAGGGGATCCGGTCGAGCACCGCGCAGACGATGATCCAGTAACTGCTGCGTGAGTCCGAGGGGAAACACGGACCGATGGTGCGCATGAACCCGAAGATGTCCGTCAGGAAGGCCTGCACGGAGAACAGGAACGAGTCAAGCGACTGCCACATCATCGCCGACACGTAGTGCGACACCTGGGTGCGGTTGGTGAACGCGTAGAAGTTGAACGCGCGCGCCTCCATCGCCGCCGTGGAGTAGGCCGCCGCGTCCGCCGTGTTCTGCAGGCGGATGCGCTCGTGCACCCCATGGCCGATGTTCACCGTCGTGATGAGCGCGATGCTCAGGATGAGCATCAACAGGCACGCGAGCACGAGGGCCTGGCCCTCCTGCCGCTTCATGCCTCTTCGTAGTGCACGGGTCACCATGACGTTACAGTCCCCACTCCGGTTCCAGGTGCATCAGCCACTTGTAGTAGAAGTTCGACTGCATCCGCATGCTGTAGGTGGCCGTCAGCGGGATGAAGTAGCGCTTGCCCACGTAATTCGACAGCAGGGGGATGCTGCCGGTGGCCAGCATCCAGAGCACGGTCATCTCCGGCTGGTAGAGCGAGTTGTAGCCGCGCTGGTGATCCAGTCCCTTGACGGGCACCGCGCCCACCTCGCTCATCCCGCCCTTCTTGCTGGTGATGCGCGCGCCCGAGTCGGTCGTGGGCTTGTAGATGGCGCCGCCCAGGGTCACCCCCGCGTTGGCCGCCCACCAGGACGTGAAGATGATCCAGTTGGCGAAGGGCACGCGCAGCTCGTACCAGTAGCGCACCCGGATGCTCAGCACGGTGGCCTTGCGGTAGACCTCCTCGTCGTTGTCCGGCAGGGCCAGGTTGAAGAACTTGGCGATCTTCGACTCCAGCGACGGCACCTGCGGGTAGGTGTCCGGCCCGTCGAAGTCCAGCTCCTTCCAGCCCGCGCCCGAGCGCAGCTTCCACACGCTCTTGATGGGCGAGTACCAGGAGGGGTTCACCGTGTCGACGCGCACCTGGCCGAAGAGGTTGGAGCCGTTCACCGAGGCCGGCACGCTCGAGGTCTGCGTCGAGCCCGCCTTCGGATCATCGCTCTGCTTCTTGTTCGGCCAGGCCAGCAGTTGCAGCGCCTCGTCGTAGAGCTGCGCCAGCGCCCACGTCTTGCCCAGGTGGATCAGGTCATCCGTGCGGCCCATGGTGGGCAGCAGCGCGATGATGGCCGCGTCGTGCATGCGCTCGTTGTTGCCGTTCCACACGATGCCCGTGCGCGCCGCGCAGTACGCCGCGTACTCGGTCATCAACTTCGCCTGCTGCATCATCGTCAGCTGGATGAGACCCAGGCCCAGGAAGACCATCAGTGGGAGCACCAGTGCCGATTCGACCGCTGCTTGCCCTGATTCCCGGGACGGAGGGGAGTGTTCACTCATGAATACCGCCATCTAGCGACATTCATGCCACGGCGTGTATCGGTCAGGTGGCCGCCGGAGGAGAGTCCACCGGCGAAGCAACGTGTCAGGTATCCGGGACGGTTGACGCGGCGGGTAGGACAGGCAGGCAACCGCACTCTCGCGTCTTTGACACCTTCCATGACTACTGGATAACATCTGCGCCCGCTGGTGCCCTGGGCCCCCGCTTTGCAAACAGCTCCCGCACCACCGCATTCCCGCCCCCTGCGGGCGACCCCCCGCTTTTGGAGGTCCTCAAGACATGCTGAAGGGTAAGACTCCTCTGATCATCGCGCTGGGCCTCGGCCTGTTGGCTGGAATCATCGCGTGGTCCGCCATCAAGAAGAAGGAGGCGGACGTACGCCGGGGCTGGAATCTGGTGCCGGTGGTGGTGGCCACGCAGGATCTGCCCGAAGGGACCGTCATCACCTTCGAGATGATCAGCCAGCGGCAGGTGCCCGAGCAGTTCGTCACCTCGTCGGTGGTCAAGCCGGACTCGGCCAACTACGTGGTGGGCCAGAAGGTGCTCGTGGCGCTGCAGACGGGCGACCCGCTGCTGTGGAGCCAGTTCGAGACGACCAAGGCCGCCGAGCGCCTGTCCACCAAGGTGCAGAAGAAGGTGCGCGCCGTCACCATCGACTCGCGCGTCACCACGTCGGTGGGTGGCTGGGTGCGTCCCAATGATCACGTGGACGTGATCGGCACCTTCCGCGACCCGCAGACGGACGAGAGCGTGGCGGTGACGCTCCTGCAGAACGTGATCGTCCTGGCCACCGGCAAGGTGACGGGCACCACGAACGTGAACCTCATCCCCGAGTCCCAGCGCGAGTACAACAACATCACGCTGATGGTCATCCCCGAGGAGGCGGAGATCCTCACCCTGGCCTCGGAGCTCGGCAACCTCACGCTGTCGCTGCGCAACGAGGAGGACGTGGACATGATCGAGGAGCGCGGCCGCGCCACCATCACCACGCTCTTGTCGGGCGAGCGCACCCGCGTGCTCGAGCAGAAGCGCCGCGAGATCATCCAGATCATCAAGGGCAGCGCCTCGGAGAAGAGCGCCGTGGGCTCCTCGGGCACTCCCTGAGGCACCCCTTGATTCCTTCCTCCCCGCTGCTGGCCTCCCCCCGTCGCTGAAGGAAGTCCTCGCCCATGCTGGCCGGAATCGTCCTCCTCCTCGTCACCGGATCGGTCTTCTTCTTCAGCCTGGTGATCTTCACCGTGCTGGCGAAGGCCTACGAGCAGTACCAGGAGCGCTACGTCGTCAAGTCGATGAACGACTTGAGCGACATGTTCCTCTTCATCGATGCCCGTCAGTTGCTGGTGCTCAACATCGCCAGCATGTGCCTTCTGGGCATCCTGTCGTACATCATCTTCAACCCCATCCTGTGCGTGGTGTGCACCATCTTCGGCTTCTTCCTGCCGATCATCCTGGTGAAGCACTACCGCAAGCGGCGCATCAAGAAGTTCAACGTGCAGCTGGTGGACGCGCTGCAGGCCATGGCCAACGCGTTCAAGGCGGGCCTCACGTTCCCGCAGGCCATCGAGCACGTGGCGCGCGAGGCCCAGCCGCCGCTGGCCCAGGAGTTCGGTCTCTTCGTCAAGGAGATCAAGCTGGGCGTGCCGCTGGAGGAGGCCCTCATCAACATGGGCCGCCGGGTGGGCAGTGACGACCTGGAGCTGGTGGTGGTGGCCACCAACATCGCGCGGCAGCTCGGCGGCAACATGGCGGAGATGTTCGAGACCATCTCGAGCGTCATCCGCGAGCGCTTCCGGCTCGAGGGGAAGATCGACGCGCTCACCTCCCAGGGCAAGCTGCAGGGCTGGGTGGTGGCGGCCATGCCGGGCGTGCTCGGCCTGGTGCTCAACTACATGCGTCCCGACCTGATGGAGCCGATGATGGACCACTGGTTCGGGTATGTGCTGGTGACGATCATCGCGCTCATGGAAGTCATGGGCGTGCTCATCATCCGGCGCATCGTCAACATCGACATCTAAGGAACGACCATGAGCGATGCTCTCACCACGACGCTGATGGGCGGCTCGGCGCTGATGTTCGCGGCGTCCGTGGGCTTCTTCGGGTTCGGCGTCTACCAGAACTACGTCTCGCAGTTCGTGTCGGAGGTTCGCGACGAGTCGGCAGGAGGCGTCGCGGGCTTCAGCTCGGTCGCCATCCGCAAGCTCGGCGTGATGAACCGCCGCTTCATGTGGCCGAGCTACGAGAACAAGATGCGCCGCGCCCTCATCCGGGCGGGTGAGCCCCAGGCCTTCAAGCCCGAGGATATCATGGCGCTGCAGGAGATCTCCGCCGCGGTGGGGCTGGTGGCGGGGCTCATCCTGGTGAACGCCATCGGCGAGAACCTGGCCTGGGCGCTGCTCTTCCTGCTGTTTGGCATGTACTACCCGCTGATCTGGGTGAACGATCAGGTGAAGAAGCGCCACCTGCTCATCTCCCGGGCGCTGCCCTACAACCTGGACCTGCTGACGCTGTCGGTGGAGGCGGGCCTGGACTTCACGGGCGCGCTGGCCAAGGTGGTGGAGAAGGGCAAGGCGGGCCCGCTGCGCGAGGAGCTGCAGATCGTCCTCAAGCAGCTCAAGATGGGCAAGACGCGCGAGGAGGGCCTCAAGGCGATGATCGCCCGGGTGGACCTGCCCTCGCTCACCACCTTCGTCACCGCGCTCATCCAGGCGGACAAGATGGGCACCAGCCTCGGCAAGGTGCTGCGCATCCAGTCCACCCAGCTGCGCATCGACCGCACCCAGCGCGCCGAGAAGCTCGCCGGCGAGGCGCCGGTGAAGATGCTCTTCCCGCTCATCGCGTGCATCTTCCCCACGGTGTTCATGGTGCTCTTCGGGCCCATCGTGTTCCAGTTCATGTTCGGCGACGTCGGCAGCTAGTCCGCGCGGGGAGGACCTCCCGCGCGGACGGGGCTCATCCCCCGAGGCACTCCAGGGTCCGTCGGACCTGGACCCGGGGGGAAGCTCCATGCCCGGCCGGTTGACGGTCGACCTGGAGCGGACATCTGGCCATTTGGGGCTGGATTTCCAGCGCGACATCCAGTTCAAGGCCACCGAGCGGGCAGCCCCGGTGCCCGGCGAAATCAACCGGAGCTTTCCTCCCGGGGCGCATCGCTGTCACAATCTGGCGGCCGAGAAGGCCATCGAGCACGGGCCGTGACGCCCGTCTCCGTGTACGAAATGAAGCGGTGACTTCCCATGTCGAACGGTTCCCCTCCCACCCGTCGTCGCCCCACGACCAGTTCCTCGTCGGACGCCCCCTCGGGCGGCGCCGCGCGTCCGCGTCCCGCGGCGCGCAGGAGTCCCACCGCCGCCGCCGCGCCTCGTGCCCCCGAGCAGGAGCCCCTCCCACCGTCGGCCACGAAGCTGGTGTGCACCGCGGGTCCCTGCGCCGGTCAGGAGTTCGGTCTGGAGGATGGCGAGTACGTCATCGGCCGCGCCAACGACAACCCCATCTGCATCCCGGACTCCTCGGTGTCCCGTCGGCACGTGCTCATCCGGCGCCTGGGCGGAGGCTGGACGGTGAACGATCTGGGGTCCGGTAACGGCACCCTGATGAATGGCGAGCCCCTGAGCGAGGAGACGCCCCTGGTCTCCGGTGCCGTGCTCACGCTGGGCGACACGGAGCTCACCTTCAACGACGCCTCCAATGCCACGATGATGATGCCGATGCCCTCGGCACCGCCCGCGCGCCCGGCCCGCAGCCGCACCGCGGCCGCTCCGACGGCGCCCGCCGCGGAGGAGGAGGAGGGCAATGGGGAGGGGGCGATCGCCCCCCGGCGTCCTCCGCCCCGTCCCGAGTCGCGGGTACGCCCGGCCCGGGGCCGCGCGGCGGCGGCGGATCCCGAGGCGCAGAAGCGCAAGAAGCGCCTGCTGGTGATCTCCGCGTCCGTTTTCGTGCTCCTGGCGGGCGTGCTGCTCGTCATGAAGTTGCAGCAGCAGCGGCAGGCCGAGGCGCAGCGCCAGAGCGCCCAGGCCGCCCTGCAGCAGCGCGAGCAGATCGCCGGGCTCTTCCAGGAGGCCAAGAACCTCATCCGCGATGGCAAGTGGACCGACGCCAAGGCGCGGCTGCTGGAGCTCAAGGAGGCCGAGCCCGATCACCCGCAGGTGGGCGACTACCTGGCGCGCGTGGAGAAGGAGATTCCCAACCAGCTGGCGCTCGAGGCGGCCCGGACGGCGCTGGAGCAGAACCAGATCGGTCCGGCGTTCACCTCCCTGGCCAAGGTGTCCCAGGACACCCAGATGTTCGAGGCGGTGGGCTCGTTGCGCCGGGGGCTGAAGGACAAGGCCGACAAGCGCGTGGGCGAGGCCCTGTCGCTGCTGACGCAGAAGCAGTTGGATCAGGCCAAGGCCATCACCGACGACGTGCTCGTGGCCTTCCCGGAGCACCGCGACGCCAAGGTCGTCAACGAGCAGGCCGCGCGCGCCATCGCGGAGCGTGACGCGCCGCCCCCTCCGCCCACCCCCAAGGCGGTGCCCAAGCCGTGGGATCAAGCGGTGGATCGCTACCGCGATGGCGATCTGCAGGGCGCCATGGCCATGGCCAACGACTGCGCCGCCAAGGCCCCGCAGTGCAAGACGCTCACGAGCCAGCTGGCCGACTTCAGCATGCTCTACAAGCGCATGGAGGATCTGGACGACCGGGGCCTGACGCGCCTGCTGGACCTGGACCGGAGGATCACCAACGGCCGCGGCAGCAAGCTCGTCGCCGGGGCCGGCAAGCGCGCCGCCAACAACTATTACAAGATGGCCTCGTCGGCGAAGGTGTCCGGGCAGTGGGGCCGCGCGATGGACTATGCCCAGCGCGCCCTCCAGGCCGACCCGAGCAACACGGGCGCCGCCAACATCGTCAACGAGATGCGCCAGAAGGCGAAGGATGTCTACATGAGCGCCTACGCCATGAAGGACACCGATCCCGAGGAAGCGCTGCCCAAGTTCCGCGAGGTCATGACCATGACGTCGCCGGATGACGAGACGCACCAGAAGGCCAAGGGCTGGGTCGAGAAGCTCAAGCGATGAAGAAGCGGCGCGCGACGGGCGAGGCTCCTCCCGCCCCTCCGGCCGGGCAGGGAGATCTGTTCGGCGGGGCTCTTGTTCCCCTGGCTGCGTCGGCGGCGGAGGCCGTGGCGCCCAAGCCGCCCGAGCCTCCCGTGCGGCCCCCCGCGCCCGTGCCGCCCGCGGCGCTGGCGGACGTGTCCACGTCGCTGTCCCCGCTGCCCGGAGCGCCCGTGCGCCCGGCGGCCCCCACGCGCTCGGTGCTCACCGTGGGCGAGCTCACCCAGCAGATCAAGACGACCCTCGAGTCGCGCTTCCCCCGGGTGCTGGTGCGCGGCGAGGTGTCCGGCTTCCGGGGCGCCAACGCCCGCGGTCACCTGTACTTCACGCTCAAGGACGCGGAGGCGTCGATCGACGTGAAGATGTGGGCCTCGCAGGCGGCGCGGCTGCGCTTCCACCTGCGCGACGGGCTCGCGGTGGTGGTCGAGGGCAGCGTGGACCTCTACGCGCCCTCGGGGCGCTACAGCCTCATCGCCTTCAAGCTGGAGCCGGAAGGGGAGGGGGCGCTGGCGCTCGCCTTCGAGCAACTCAAGGCGCGGCTGGCCGCCGAGGGGCTCATTGGCGACAACCGCGTCCGGCCGCCCCGCCCGCTGCCCTTCCTGCCCCGGCGTATCGGCGTGGTGACGAGCCGCACCGGCGCGGCGCTGCAGGACTTCCTGCGCGTGTTGCACTCGCGCCACCCGCGCCTGTCCGTGCTGCTGTGCGACGCGCGCGTGCAGGGCGAGGGGTCCGCCGAGGAGGTGGCGCGCGGCATCGAGCGCCTGTCGCGCACGGACGTGGACGTCATCGTCGTCACGCGCGGCGGCGGTTCCAAGGAAGACCTCTGGACGTTCAACGAGGAGCGCGTGGCGCGCGCCATCTTCGCCTCGCCCGTGCCGGTGGTGTCCGCCATCGGGCATGAGATCGACTTCACCATCGCGGACTTCGTGGCGGACTGGCGCGCGCCCACCCCCAGCGCGGCGGCGGAGCGGCTCGCGCCGGTGCTGCAGGAGCTGGAGTACGGCCTGGCCACCTGGTCGGTGCGGCTGCGCAAGGCGGCCGAGCGCCGCGTCCTGGAGCTGCGCGGCGCCCTGGTGGAGGCGCGGAGCGGTCTGGTGGATCCCCGCCGACGCCTGTCCACCGAGCGGCTGCGGCTGGCGGACGCCGAGGAGGCCCTGACACGGCAGATGCGGCTGGTGCTCCGGCGGCACCGGGAGGATCTCCGGGCCCACACCGAGCACCTGCAACGCCAGCGGCCCCAGTCGCGGCTGGCCGAGCAGCGCGCGCGGCTGGTGCAGCTGTCCGCCCGGCTCAAGGACGCGCTGCGCGGGGACGTGGCGGCGCGCCGGGCCCAGTCGGCCCAGGCCCGCTTGCGGCTGGAGCGTGTCTCCCCGGCGGCTCGGGTGGCCGAGCTGCGCGCCCGGCTGGCCGAGCACAAGGCCCGCATGGTGGCCCTGGAGAAGGACGCGCTCGCCCACGCCCAGCGTCACTTCCAGGGGTTGGAGGGCCGGTTGGATGCCCTGAGCCCCCTCAAGGTCATGTCCCGCGGCTACGCCGTCACCGTCCGGCGGCGCGACGGGGGGGTGGTGCGTTCCATCGCGGATGTCCAGCCCGGCGAGCTGCTCGGCATCAAGTTCGCCAGCGCCGGGGCCAAGACGCTCCAGGGATGCGAGGAAATCGAGGCCACCGTGACGGCCGTGAAGGGTCCGGTGGATTGCTAACCAACCCCCCTCAGGTCCCTCTGGAACCCGGAGAAGGCCTCCTCTATAGAGTCCGCCGGCTCTTTCTCTCGAGGTGGACACGCCGTGGCGAAGGACAGCAGGGGCAAGGTGGCGGAGGCGGTGCCCGAACAGTACGGGGACGTGGTGCAGAAGCTCGAGGAGATGGTGGCCCGGCTCGAGGGCGGCACCCTCTCGCTCGAGGAGTCGCTCAAGTCCTTCGAGGAGGGCATCAAGCTGGTGCGCCGGGGTGAGCACCTGCTCAACGCGGCGGAGAAGCGCATCGAGGAGCTGCTGTCCGCGGATGGGCAGGACGAGGTGGTGGCGCTGCAGGCGGGCGTGAAGCCCCCGGGGGTGTCCCCGGCGCCCGCCACCCCCGCTCCGGCCCGGAGCAGCCCGGCTGCTTCCCGAGCGGCCACGCCCCCTCCCGAGGATGATGTGCCGTTCTAGTTTGTCCAGGGACGACGACCCCCCACCCCGGCCATCTCATGTCCAAGCCCAAGGTCACCATCGTCGACGATGACCGCGACACGCGCGAGTTGCTCTCGCTCGCCCTGGAGTCCGAGGACTTCGAGGTCAACGCCGCCGCCAACGGTCTGCGGCTCATCGCCTCCCTTCAACTCCAGCGGCCCGACGTCATCCTCATGGACGTGAACATGTCCTGGATCGATGGCTTCGAGTTGTGCAAGGCCGTCAAGAAGAACGAACAGTTCCGCGACATCCCCATCATCTTCATCAGTGGACGTGGGGAGCCCGAGGACAAGCGGCGCGGCACGGAAGCCGGCGCCGCGGATTATTTCGTGAAGCCCCTGGACCTGGAGGCGCTGATTCGCCGTCTGCGCCAGCTCCTTCCACAGCCCACGCCCGAGGTCACCTGACATGTCGTCTTTCGATCTGGATGCCTACTTGAACACCCAGCAGCAGCGGGTGGAAGCGCTGCTGCGCTCGCGCGTGGAGGAGCTGGGGACCCATGTGCCCCCCCGCCTGCTCGAGTCCATCCGCTACTCGCTGCTGGCCGGTGGCAAGCGGCTGCGTCCGGTGTTGTGCCTGAGCTTCGCCGAGGCCGTGCTCCAGCAGAGCGCCGTGCCGCGGGTGGTGGAGGACTGCGCGTGCGCGCTCGAGTTCATCCACACCTACTCGCTCGTGCACGATGACCTGCCGTCCATGGACGACGACGATCTGCGCCGGGGCGTGCCCACCAACCACAAGGTGTACGGCGAGGCGATGGCCATCCTCGCGGGCGACTCGCTGCTCACGGATGCCTTCGCCCTGGTGGCCGGCGGCCCCGAGCCGATGCGCGCCACGCTCTGCCGCGAGCTGGCCGTGGCCGCGGGCTCCTCGGGCATGGTGGGCGGGCAGGTGCTGGACATCGCCGAGGATCGGCCGGCCCACATCGACTACCTCACCCGGATGCACCGCCTGAAGACGGGCGCCCTCATCCGCGCCGCGTGCCGCATGGGCGTCATCGCCGCGGGCGGCAGTGCCGACGCGCTCGCCCGCGCGGACGCCTACGGGGACGCGGTGGGGCTCGCCTTCCAGATCGCCGATGACGTGCTGGACGTCACGAGCGACGCGTCCACCCTGGGCAAGCCCGTGGGCGCGGACGCCGCCGCCGGACGTCACACCTTCCCGGCGGTGCTGGGCCTGGAGGAGTCCAAGCAGCTCGCGGCGCGCAAGGTGGCCGACGCCATCGCCGCCGTGGCCCCGCTGGAGCCCCGCGCGGGTCCGCTGGCGGCGCTCGCGCACTACTCGGTGGAGCGCAGCTCGTGACGGAGCGGCTCCTGCCGCGCATCCACGAACCCAAGGACCTCCGGGCCCTGCCCGAGTCCGACCTGCCCCGTCTGTGCGAGGAGCTGCGGGAGGACATCATCGCCCTGTGTGGTCGCGTGGGCGGTCACCTGGGAGCCTCGCTGGGCGCGGTGGAGCTCATCGTCGCCCTGCACCGCGTCTTCCACTCGCCCCAGGACGCGCTCGTCTTCGACGTGGGCCACCAGGCCTACGCCCACAAGCTGCTCACCGGCCGGCGCGAGCGCATGGACACCCTGCGCCAGGCCGGTGGCCTCTCGCCCTTCCTGGATCCCCGCGAGAGCCCCCACGATGCCCTGGCCGCGGGTCACGCGAGCACCGCCGTCTCCGCCGCGCTGGGCATGCTCCAGGGCCGGCGGCTGCGCGGACTGTCCGGACACGCGGTGGCGGTGGTGGGGGACGGGGCGCTCACCGGCGGCCTCACCTTCGAGGGGCTCAACAACGCCGGGGGAATGCACCTGCCGCTGGTGGTGGTGCTCAACGACAACCAGATGTCCATCTCCGCCAACGTGGGCGCCATCCCCGCGCTGCTGCGCACGAGCGGAGCCCGGGCCTTCTTCGAGGGGCTCGGCTTCACCTACCTGGGGCCCCTGGACGGACACGATCTGCCCACGCTCCTGCACGCGCTGCGCGAGGCGCGCACCTCGTCGCGCCCGGTGGTGGTGCACGCGCTCACGCAGAAGGGCCGGGGCTTTCCCCCCGCCGAGGCGGATCTCCAGACGCGCGGCCACGCCATGGGCCCGTACGAGTGGCGGGATGGGAAGCTCGTGCGCTCGCGCGGGGGCCAGCGCACCTTCAGCGAGGCCTTCGCCTCCGCCGTGGAAGAGCTCATGGCGCGCGACGCGCGCGTGGTGACGGTGACGCCGGCCATGCTGGAGGGCAGCGCCCTGGTGCGGCTCCAGCAGCGCTTCCCCGAGCGCGTCTTCGACGTGGGCATCGCCGAGTCGCACGCCGTCACCTTCTGCGCGGGCCTGGCCGCCACGGGACTGCGGCCCGTGTGCGCCATCTACTCGACGTTCCTGCAGCGCGCGTACGATCAGCTCATCCACGACGTGTGCCTGCCGGGCCTGCCCGTGCTCTTCGCCGTGGATCGCGCGGGCCTGGTGGGCGCGGATGGCGCCACGCACCAGGGCACCTACGACGTGGCCTCGCTGCGGCCCATCCCCGGCCTCACGATGATGGCGCCGGTGACGGGCGGGGACGTGCCGGAGCTGCTCGCCACCGCGCTCGCGCTGCCGGGCCCCTCGCTGATGCGCTTTCCCCGGGGCACGCTGCCGGAGTGGCCGGCCGGACTCGCGCCCGAGCCGCCGGGGACGGGGCGGGGCGCGCGTTGGTTGAAGCGGGCGCGGACGCCGCGCGTATGCCTGCTCACCCTGGGGCCGCTCGCCCTGTCCGCGCTGGAGGCCGCCGCGGCGGAGCCGGATTGGAGCGTGGTGGACGCGCGCTTCGTCACCCCGCTCGACGAGGCGGCCGTGCTGGAAGCCGCCGCCTGTGGGCGTCTGGTGGTGGCGGAGGAGGGCACGACGCACGGGGGCCTGGGGAGCGCGGTGTTGGAGGTGCTCGCCGCCCGGCGCGTGACGGCCCGGGTGACGCTGCTGGGCATGCCGGATGTCTTCGTGCCCCATGGAGACGCGCGCGTGCAGCGGGCGCAACTGGGCCTGGATGCCGCGGGGCTGCGACGCGCGGCCCGGGCGTTGCTCGAGGAGGACGCACCATGAAGCCGCGCAAGGAGCGGCTGGACGTGTTGGTGGTGGAGCGGGGGCTCGCGGAGTCGCGCACCAAGGCCCAGGCCCTCATCCTCGCGGGCCAGGTGGTCGTCGGGGAGCAGCGCGTGGACAAGCCCGGCTCGCTGGTGCCCGTGGAGGCGGAGCTGCGGCTCAAGGGCGAGGTGTTGCCCTACGTGTCGCGGGGCGGGTTGAAGCTCAAGGCCGCCATCGATCGCTTCGGCCTGGACATGCGCGGCCGGGTGGCGGCGGACATTGGCGCCAGCACGGGCGGCTTCACCGACTGCCTCCTGCAGGAGGGGGCCGTGCGCGTGCATGCCATCGACGTGGGCTATGGGCAGCTCCACGAGAAGCTGCGCACGGATCCACGCATCCGCTCGCGCGAGCGCGTCAACGCCCGCTACCTCACCGCCGAGGATCTCCCCGAGCCGGTGGACGTGGTGGTCATCGACGTGAGCTTCATCTCGCTCACCCAGGTGCTGCCCGCGGTACTGCCCTTCCTCAAGCCCAAGGGCCTGTTGGTGGCGCTCGTGAAGCCCCAGTTCGAGGTGGGGCCGGACCGGGTGGGCAAGGGCGGCGTGGTGCGGGACGTGGCCGCGCGCCAGGAGGCCATCGACTCCACGGTCGCCTTCGTCCAGCGGCAGGGCCTCACGGTGCGCGGGGTGATGGACTCGACCGTGCCGGGCCCCGCGGGCAACGTCGAGGCGCTGCTCGTCGCGGACCGGCCCTGAGCCGCGCGGCGCGGGGGTTCAGCTCTCGGGCTCCTTCGGGGGCGGCTCTTTCGAGGGAAGCTCCTTCGGAGGGCCGTGGCGCAGGAAAAAGGCGGAGAGGAGGGCCAGGACCCCGGCGATGCCCAGGGTGAGGGTCGTGGAGACCTTCTCCGTGTTGGCGGACGCGAGCAGACACGCCAGGCCCACCAGCCACTGCGCGAGGTTGGCGAGGCGATGGAGCGACGGAAGCTCCATCCATTTGGCGAGGACCGAGACCGCCACGGGTCCGAGCAGCAGCACGGACAGCCAGGCCTTGTACTCCGTCGGGACGTTGGCCAGGTACACCGCCCAGACCAACGCGGCGCTGCCCACGGCCGAGCCCAGCCCTCCCAGGAGACCGTTCATGGGCCTGTCGGAGGCCTGATGCTCGCGGACCCGGGCGAGCATGGCGGGGGTCACCTCGAGCGCGAAGGGAAAGCCCAGCTCCTGCAAGGCCTCCAGGGCCGCGCCGCCCACCTGCCGTCCATCGGGAGTGGTCAGGGTGCACAGCCGCTCGTCCTCCAGCACCTCCAACAGCAGGTCCGCGCGGCTCCGCGGGGACTCGCCTGGGCCCAGGGGCAGCGAGAGTCCGTCCAGGAAGGACGCCACCTCGTCCGGCGGGACGTCCTCCGAGCGCAGTGCGCTCAGCCGCTCGAGCAGCGGAACGGCCTGGCGTCGGACGTCCGGCACCTCCAGGGAGGAGGGGAGGGACGGAACGTCCTCGGAAGTGGCGGTGGACGGGGTGGAGCGGAGGCGTTCCATGCCCCTCAGTCTAGTCATCACCCGGGCCCCCGTGGAAACAGGCGCCGGGCCGGTAGGATGTCCGCCCCTTTTCCCCGAGGTCGCTTCCATGAAGGCTCGAGTGCTGATCGCCCTGTCCCCCGTGTTGCTGTCCCTTCCGGTGCTGGCCGCCGAGCCCGTGCGCGCGGACCTCGATGGGGATGGCAAGCCGGAGACCATCACCGTGAAGTGGGACGTGGATCAGGGGGCCTTCACCCTCCAGGTGGGAAGCGCCAGCGTCCGGGCGAAGACCGAGGATCCCAACGAGGGCGGAGTGGAGGTCGTGGACCTGGACCGAGGTGACAAGTGGAAGGACATCGCCATCACCACGGGCCAGACGGACAGCGACCACCGCGTCTTCCTCTATGGCTTCGATGGCAAGACGCTCAAGCCCCTGGGCGAGGTCCACGCCCTGACCGAGGCCAAGGGCAATGGCATCATCCTCTCGGACTCGTGGATGGGCTTCTGGAACAAGCGGGAGAAGTACGTCCTGGACCGCCCGGCGTGGAAGATCCGCGCGGTGCCCCAGCCGCTCTACGCCGTGGGCGTCGAGTGCAAGGTGAAGCAGTCCTTCCCCATCGTCCAGGGCCGGGGTGACAAGACGCCGGTGGCCACGCTGGCGCAGGACTCGCGCATCCAGGTGCTCGCCGCGGACACCTCGGGGCGCCCGGGCGAGGCGTTCTACCTCGTGAAGTCCTCCACCGGGCTGTTGGGGTGGGCCTCGCGGGCGGACCTCGAGGGCAAGACCGAGGGCTTGCCCTTCGCGGGGTGAGTGTCCTCCTGGGGAAGGCCGCTCACCGCATCTGCCGGTACTGCTCCAGCGAGAAGGGCTTCACCAGCTTGCGGCCCGCGCGCATCCAGAGCGTGCCCGCGTCGTCCACGGCCCCGTAGAGGCTCAGGCCGCCGGGGATTTGATAGCGGTAGAGCAGGCCCTGCTCGGCCTTGTCCGTGGCGACGATCTCCACCGGGTAGGGGTTGGGGACGCCGGGCGCGCTGTTGAACATGAAGAACGCATCGCCCTTGCCAGGCTGGGCGAAGCGTCCCACCAGCGCGCCGGTGGGCGTGAGGGGCTGCTGATCCTTGTTGATGATCCGGCCCTCGGTGAGCGACTTGCGCGTCACGTCCATGAACCAGAATTGGTTGGAGGTGATGACCGCCAGGCGGTTGTTGCTGGCGTACGGAATCAGCGCGGCGAGAGCGCCCGGAATCGGATCGCTGATCCACAGCCGGGACTGGGGATTGGAGGCGACACAGGCGGGAAGGTTCGCCCCGAAGGCGCAGGCGCGAACGGTCGCCGACCCCTGTTGCTGCGTGCCCAGGTACATCACCGTGCCGGTGTCGTTGAACGCGGTCCAGGCCGCCTGGATGGGATTGAGTTCATCGATCTCGTACTGGGCGAGCTGCTTCCCGTTGGGGTCGGTGGTGGCGTAGTCCAGGACCACGACCCGGAGGTTGACGGTCTCGGTGTGCTCCTCGCGCAGGGGCACGAAAACCTTGCCCGCCTGGGTCCCACTGGTGATGTGGACGGGATCTCCCGCGGGCCGGCCGGGAAGAGGGTTGGCCGCTCCGGTGTACTCCCGGCTCCAGCGCACCTGTCCCTTGGGCGTGACCAGATAGAGGCCCGTGACGTTGTAGAGGAAGGCATTGCCGTCGGCGGCCACCACGAGGTTCTCCACGGCGCCGTTGGCCGAGTAGAGGACCTTGAAGTTCGCGTCGAGGGAGAGCAGGCCCCGGCCCGGCGTCCAGACCCAGCGGGTGCCCGTACCGGCCGGCTTGCGGTCGGTGATGAGCGTGGTCGCGTCACAGGGGAAGTTGATCTCCACGCGCTGGGGCGTGTTCGGGTTGTTCTTGTCCACCCGGTAGAGGTACGGGCGAGCGCCATCCATCGCGCAGCCGATGAACGACACGGAGTTGCCGCTGCCGTCGACGACGAAGTAGTCCGGCACCACCTGGCTGTTGGCGTTGGGCGGCTCCACCACCTCCTCCACGGGGAAGAACGTGGCGACCTGGCCCTGGGAGACATTGGTGCGTCCATCGGCGCAGGTGACGCGGGCGTTGAGCGACAGGGGCACCGCGAGGCCCAGCGCGTAGCTCAGCTCGGTGTGTGCCAGCTCCACCGGGGTGGGATTGCCGCCGTAGGGCACCTGCTTGATGAACGTGGTGTCGTTGAACAGCTCCAGCCGCTGCACCTGATCGCACCCGGAGGTGGAGATGGAGAGCTTGACGCTGCGTCCCACCGTGCTCGTCTCCTCCAGGTTCACGGTGACCTGGGGAGGATCCGGGATGGTGACGGGCGGAGGGTTGTTGCACGCGAGCGCCAACAGGGACACCAGCGCCGAGGCGGGCACTGCCTGACGGAGAGGGGAGTGGGCCATGATGGGGGCGCACTCTAGGTCAGGAGCACCCGCTCCTGTCAGGCCGGACCGCGTCAAACCTGGAGGGGCAGGTGGACGGAGAAGGTCGTGCCGCTCTGGACCGTCGATTGGACGCTGACCGAGCCGCCATGCGCGCGGACGATCTGATCCACGATGTAGAGCCCCAGGCCGATGCTCCGGCCCGCCTTGTCCACGCCCTGCCCGCCGCGCTGCAAGGGCTCGAAGAGCAGGGGGAGCAGGGCCGGGGAGATAGGCTCGCCCCCGTTGTGCACCTCGACCAGGGCCTGGTGGGGCCGCTTGCGGACCTGGATGTGGACGGGGCTGGGGGCGGGGCTGTACTTCACCGCGTTGCTCACGAGGTTGATGATCACCTGGGAGAGTCGGTCCGCGTCCCACTCGCCGGTGGGCATGTCGTCCATGTCGAGGAGGAACTCGCGCCCCGAATGCGCGAGCTTCACCTCCTCCACGGCGTGCCAGACGATGTCATGGAGCGCCGCGGGAGCGCGCTCGATGCGCAGGCCCCCGCCCAGCCGCGCCTGGGTGAAGTCGAGCAGGTCGCGGATCATCCGGTTGGCGCGCTCCGCGCTGGTCTGGATGCGCGCGGCCATCTTCGCCGTCTTCTCGTCCAGGTCCATGCGGCGCAGCATCAACTGCGTCGACATGAGGATGGCCGAGATGGGACTGCGCAGATCGTGGCTGACGATGCCGATGAGCTGCTGCTCGAGCTTGACCCGATCCCCGGCCGCGCGCTCGCGCTCGGTGCGCTCGCGGGCCAGCCGCACGGCGCTCTCGACGCGGGCGAGCAGCTCGGGGGCGTTGAAGGGCTTGACGAGGTAGTCGTCCGCGCCGGCCTGGAGCCCCTCGATGCGGGCCTCGGTTCCCGCGCGCGCCGACAACAGGATGAGGGGCACGGAGCGGGTGCGGGCATCCTCCCGGAGCTTGCGCAGCAGGCCGAAGCCGTCGAGCCTCGGCATCATCACGTCACTGAGCACCAGGTCCGGCATCCACTGCGGCATGAGGGCGTACGCCGCCTCTCCATCCTCCACCGTGCGCACCTCGCTGGAGCGCTGGAGCAGGGATTTGATGTAGCCGCGCATGTCCGCGTTGTCGTCGGCGATGAGGATCCTTGGTCTCGAGGGGAACTGGAATCCCTCGTCCCTGGATGGCGGGGCGGCGGGCTCGGCCGTGGTGACGGGCGCCGGGGCGGCGGGGCTTTCCACCGCGTCGGGCAACCAGCGCAGCGCCTCCTCGGCGAAGGCGGAACTCAAGGACTGCGAGCCCAGGGGTTTCTCGCGCGAGTCGATGCGGGCGGGATCCAGGTGGGCATGGCCGAAGGGCAGCTCGACATGGAACGCGCTGCCCAGTCCCTCCACGCTCTCCGCGCGCAGCGAGCCGCCCTGCAATCTCACCAACTCCTGCACCAGCGCGAGCCCGATGCCCGTGCCCTCGTAGGTGCGGCCCCGGGTGGTCTCCACGCGGTGGAAGCGCTCGAACAGCCGGGGCATCTCGGCCTCGGGGATGCCGGTTCCGGTATCCCGCACCGTCAGCCGAACCCGGCCCTCGAGCGGGGTGAGCCACACCTCGACGCTGCCCTTCAGGGTGAACTTGAAGGCGTTGGAGATGAGGTTGAGGACGATCTTCTCCCAGAAGTCGGTGTCCACGTAGACGGGCTCGGGGAGGGCGGGCGCCGTGACGAGGTACGTGAGTCCCGCCTGGGCCATCGCCGACTCGAAGGCACTCGCCAGGTCCACGGTGAGCTGGGACAGATCGGTGGGCCGGTAGCTGGCCTGGACCCGGCCCGCCTCGATGCGGGAGAAGTCCAGCAGGGAGTTGACGAGCTTGAGCAGCCGCAGGCCGTTGCGGTGGATGAGCTGCTGTCGCTGGCGCTGCCCGGCGGACAGCGGCTCCGTGAGATCCGCCAGCGAGTCCTCCAGCGGCCCCAGCATCAGGGTCAGGGGCGTGCGGAACTCGTGGGACACGTTGGAGAAGAAGGCCGTCTTGGCGCGATCGATTTCCGCGAGGGCCGCGGCGCGCTTCTGCTCCTCCTCATAGGCCCGGACGTTGGTGAGGGCGGTCGTCACGGTGCTGCCCAGCAGCTCGTAGAAGGCCCGGTAGCTCTCGTCCAGGGCGCGCCGCACGCTGACGCCCGCCACCAGGCACCCGGTGGGGGAGGCCGCGCCCACCGGCTGCAGGGGAATGAGCAGCGCCTGGTGGGGAGGCTCCTCGTAGGGCTCGCAGCTCCAGGCGCCGAACCGGCCGCGCAAGTCCACCGGCTCCATCCTCCGTGACTCCAGCACCCGGGCCAGCGGCCAGCACGGCTCGTCCGGGCCCCCGAGATCGAGCTCGGCCGGCCGGGCCACGCTGTCCTGCGCGAGCCCCGTGCCTCCGAGCAGCCGGGCATGCCGGCCGGTCTCGTCGAACTGGTAGTAGAGCAGGAAGGGCAGATCGAGCACGGACTCCCCGGCGGCCTGGCTCAGCCGCTCGCCCACCTCGGCCAGGGACTTCACGTCGCCGAGCCGCGCGGCGAGGTGTTGCAGCGCCTGGGTCCTCCGGGCGCTGAGCATCTTGTCGGTGGTCTCGGTGATGGGGTGGAAGAGGCCGCCGACGTTGCCCGACTCATCGCGGATGGGGCTGAAGGAGAAGGTCATGAACGCCTCCTCCAGGTAGCCGTGCCGGTCGAGGATCATGGGCAGGTTCTCGAGGTACGAGCCGGTGCCCGCCTGGGCTCGGTCGACCACGCCGCCGACCGCGGGGAGCGCCGAGGCCCAGCACTCGTTGAAGCGCTGCCCCATGGATTGGGGGTGTTTGGCGCCGCAGATGGGGCGGTAGGCGTCGTTGTAGATCTGCACGCGCTCGGGGCCCCAGGCGATCAGGATGGGGAAGGTGGAGGACAGGCAGAGGCTGACGGTGGTGCGCAAGCTCTGGGGCCAGGACTCGACGGGACCCAGGGGCGTGGCGGACCAGTCCATGGACCGGATGAGTTCGCCCATCACCCCTCCGCCCGACAGCCAGTCCATGAGGGAGGCGCGCGAGGTCTTCTCGCTGTCCGGGGCCGCCGCGAGGCCGGGTTGCGTCATGGGGTGCATCATAGCGGTCTACTCGCTCCGGACCGTGCCCGGGGGCCTGGTTGCTGGGGCGGGGAGGGATCCCATCTGGTAGGGAGGATGAAACCCTCCCCATGTGTTGGATTCAGGGCAGACGAGAAAGGAAGCGCTTTGTCCCGGGGCCGGTGGGGCTCCTACGTGGGGGCGTTGAATCATGAAGCTTGCCCTGACTCGCGCGGTTCGCCACGCTGGCCCCCCACGCGCTTCGACGGCATGATTTGGAGCCGCGCATGACGGCTGATGCTACGCTGGAAAATCGCTGGTCTTTTCACCCCTTAGGAAAGGACCAGGCACCATGGGGGATTCCTTGAGAGCGGAACTGGCGGGGCCTCGTGGCCGCGTCCTGGTGATTGGAGCACGAAAGGCCAACGAGGTCCTGCTCGCGCATTTGTCGCATGCGGGCTTCCAGTGGGTCATCACCGAGGACCTGGGCGAGTTGCCGCACCTGGCCGAGTCGTCGCGGCCGGACGCCGTGCTCGTGTCCGCCACGGGCAAGCGCGCCACCGAGGCGCTCGAGGCCATCCGCCGGGATGCCCGGCTGCGCGAGCTGAGGGTGCTGGCGGATCTCACCCGGACGCGCTCGGAGGTGCTGCGCAAGCTGCCTGCGGATGACTGGGTGCGCACCCTGGAGGAGCTCACCACGCGGTTGGACACGGCCTTGCGCGAGCGGCGGCTCATGGCGCGCACGCGCAACCGCATGGAGCGGCTCTTGGAGATCACCCAGGTGGCCACCAGCTCGCTGGAGCTGGAGGACATCCTGCGCCTGGTGGTGGAGAAGGTGGGCGCGGTCATCAACGCGGACCGCTGCTCGGTGGTGCTGGTGGAGGACAGCAACTCGCGCACCGCGAGCGTGGTGGCCACCATGGAGGACCCGGGCCTGTCGCTGGACGTGGACCTGGCGCGCTACCCCGAGCTGCGCCGGGCGCTGGAGACGCGGCAGCAGGTGTTGGTGGAGGAGGCCCAGCGAGATCCGCTCATGGCCGAGGTGCACCCCGCCATGGCGTCGCTCGGCGTGCGCTCCATCCTCGTGCAGCCGCTGGTGTGCCAGGACGAGCTGCTCGGAGCGCTCTTCCTGCGCATCTCCCACGGCACCGAGGGCTTCAACCGCGACGAGCAGGAGTTCGCCCAGGCGGTGGGCGCGGCGCTGGCCAACTGCATCCGCAACGCGCGCCTGCACACCAGCCTCAAGAAGAAGCGCGACGAGCTGGAGCTCGCCTACGTGGAGCGCTACCGCGAGCTGTCGGACGCCAACCGCCGCCTCAAGGACTTGAACCGGCTCAAGGACGAGATCATCGCGGTGTGCAGCCATGACCTGCGCGCGCCGCTGCAGGTGCTGCTGGGCCATGGGCGGTTGTTGCTCGAGGGCGAGCTGGACGAGATGCAGAAGCAGTCCGCCGAGGCGATGATCCGCCAGGGCCGGAAGATCCTCGGGCTGGTGGAGTCGCTGCTGGAGCGGGGCAAGGGGGACGTGGCGCGCCTGTCCATCGAGCCGCGCGTGCTGGACATCTCGGTGCTCTGCCGCGAGAGCGTGAGCGAGCTGGGCATCCTCTCCAAGGAGCGGGGCGTCGCGCTGAAGGCCGAGGCGCCCGAGCGCATGATGCTCATCGGCGATGAGCTCAAGCTGCACGAGGTGTTGCAGAACCTCATCACCAACGCCATCCACCACGCCAAGGACGCGGGGCAGGTGGTGGTGCGCGCCTCGCGGCTGGTGCGCCCGGACGGGGACGTGGCGCGCATCGTGGTGCAGGACGATGGCAAGGGCATTCCTCCCGAGGAGCTGCCGCTCGTCTTCGATCGCTACCGCAGCGGAGCCAAGGCGGGCGGTGGCACGGGGCTGGGGCTGGCCATCTGCAAGGAGTTCGTGGAGCTGCACGGCGGGGAGATCTGGGCCGAGGCCCCGCCCGAGGGTGGCGCCGCGTTCATCTTCACGCTGCCCCTGGCGCATGAAATCCAGCGCGCCGTGCAGAACCTGCCCAACAAGGAGACGACCGAGCAGCCGCGTGTCCTGGTGGTGGAGGACGAGCCGGAGATCGCCGCGGTGCTGGTGGAGGTGCTGCGCTCGCGCTACCGCGTGGACGTGGCGCGCGATGGCGCCGAGGGTCTGGCGCGGGCGCGCTCGTCCAGGCCGGACCTGGTGGTGATGGACGTCTTCCTGCCCAAGCTGGACGGGCTGGACGCGGCCGTGGCGCTCAAGTCCTCCTCGGACACGGCGGGCATTCCCGTCATCCTCCTGTCGGCCCATCAGGGCGTGGCCGACAAGGTGCGCGCGCTCAACCTCGGCGCGGTGGACTACATGAGCAAGCCCTTCAACGCGATGGAGCTGCTCGTGCGCACCGAGCGCGCCCTCAAGCTGCGCAAGGAGGAGAGCGAGCTGGAGCGCGCCGCCCCGAGCACGCGCCGCAGCGGCAATGATGTCGTCACCGGGCTCTATGACCGGCGCGGTCTGCTCCTGCGCCTGGATCACGAGGTGGGCCGGGGCCGGCGCTACAGCCGGCCGGTGAGCCTCGCGGTGCTCCGTCCGGACCGCCCCGTCGCCAACGAGTCGTTGGTGGGGGTGCCCCCGGTGATTCGCGCCCGGCTGCGCACCCAGGACATCCTCGGCCACATGGGGGATGGGGTGCTCGCCATCATCCTGCCGGAGTGCAATGTTGAAGCGGCACGCAATGCCATCGGCCGCCTGCTGCCCGATGTCGAGAAACAGACGCGGATGGAATACCGCTCGGCGGTGGCGGACGTGAGCCACGACAGCGAGCCGGTGGAGCGCATCCTGGAGCGGCTGGGGGCGCCGGCCCCGGTTCCCCGGTTGTAGAGCCCCCCTGCGTGGGCGCCGCCTCCGCGCTAGAATCGGAGGCGTGCGCCTCCCGCGAAACGCTGCCCGCGCCGTGCCGTTGCTGCTCCTCCTCGGGTGGGGGGCGGCCGCGGCGCCCGTTGCCGCCCGTCGGCCGAAGGTGGATCGCTCGGCCATGCGCGAGGCCACGTCCCCGACGTCCCCCGCGGTCGGCTCCGCGTCGTCCGCCAGCTATGCGCATGCCTTGAAGGCGAAGCTGCTGCACCTGGAGGGTCGGCATCAGGGCGCGGCGGACGAGCTGCGGCTGGCGCTGGCCACCGACGAGGCCAACCCCTATCTGCTCACGCGCCTGGGTGAGGAGTACCTGCTCCTGGGAGAGCTGGAGCGGGCGGAGCGGGAGTCGCGGCGCGCGGTGGAGCTCCAGCCCCGCTACTACGAGGCGCGGCTGATGCTGGCGCGCGTGCTGAAGGAGGCGCGCAAGCCCCAACTCGCCCAGCAACACCTGCGCCGCGCCATCCGGCTCAAGCCCCGCGAACCGGAGGCCTACCTGCAACTGGCGCAGCTCCATCTGGAGGCACGGGCCCACGACAAGGCGGTGAAGGCGGTGGAGGCGCTGGCGGCGGCGCTTCCCGGCGAGGTCTCCGGCTACCGGCGGCTGGGGATGGCCCTGGCCGAACGGGGAGATGCCGTGCGCGCCGAGCGGATGCTCAAGCGGGCGCTGGAGCGCGACCCGGGCGACCTGGAGGCGTTGATCACGCTCGCGCGGCTCAACGAGAAGGCCGGGCGCCTGGCGGCGGCGGAGGAGTATCTGGCGCGGGCGCTGGAGCGCGACCCGGACAACGCGGCGATGTTGGAGGGAGCGGGGCGGCTCGCCCTGCGGCTCGGCTCGTCGGTGCGGGCCCGGGCGTATTTCGATCGGCTGCTGGCGGACGCGGGGGATCCGGAGCTCACCGTGCAGGTGGCGCTGCTGTTCCTGTCCGCGCGGGACAACCCCTCGGCGCTGGAGGTGCTGGACGCGGCGCGTGGGGGCCGGGGCGCCTCGCCGCGCGTGTCCTTCTACGCGGGCCTGGTGCACGAGCGCTTGCGTCACTTCGAGCAGGCGGCGGCCGCCTATGCCGAGGTGCCCGATGGCTCGGTGCTGGCGGCCGATGCGCGCTCGCGCCGCGCCCTCTGCCTGTCCCAGGCGGGACGGCACGCGGAGGCGCTGGCCCTGCTCGCCGAAGCGCTCGAGGAGAATCCCGAGGACACGGGCCTGCGCATCCAGCAGGCCCGGGCCGTGGAGCGCGGTGGGGAGCCGGAGCGCGCGGTGGCCCTGTTGCGCGAGGCGCTCGGACGCAAGCGGACACCGGAGTTGCTGGAGGCGTTCGCCTCGACCCTCAAGCGCCAGGGCCGCCCCGGCGAGGCGCTGGCCGCGCTGCGCGAGGCGATCTCCCAGGCCCCGGAGGACGCGGCGCCGCGCTACGTGCTGGCCACGGTGTTGCTGGACATGGGGGACGTACCGGGCGCCCTGTACTCGATGCGCGGCGTGCTGCGGTTGGAGCCGGACCACGCGGCGGCCATGAACTTCATCGGCTATCTGCTCGCGCAACACGGCCGGGACTTCGCCGAGGCGGAGCGGCTGGTGCGGCGCGCCTTGGCGTTGCGTCCGGACACGGGCTCGTTCCTCGACTCGCTGGGGTGGATCCACTACCAGCGTGGCGACTACCCGAGCGCGGTGCGGACCCTGGCGCGCGCGGCGGAGCTGGAGCCCGAGGAGCCCGTCATCCTCGAGCACCTGGGGGATGCCTACCAGCGGGTGGCGCGTCCGGAGGCGGCGGCGGAGGCCTGGAAGCGGGCATTGGATGTGCTGGAGCGGATGCCGGAGGCCGCCGACCCCGCGGATCAACGCGCGCTCATCGAGCGGAAGCTGAAGTTGCTATCCACTGGTGCGGCGGGTCGCTAATCTCCCCGGCAGCCATGGCGCGCTTCGACGAGGGGTTCTTCACCAGCAGGGATGGGCTCCGCCTCTACTGGAGATCCGATCAGCCGGAGCAGCCTCGTGCCCACGTGGCCGTGGTGCACGGCTATGGCGATCACATCGGCCGCTACCTGCCGACCATCGAGGCGCTCACGGGGCAGGGCTTCGCCGTGCACGGCTTCGACTACCGCGGCCACGGCCGGGCGGACGGGCGCCGGGGCCATTGCGATGCGTGGCCGGACTACCTGGACGACTTGAACGCCTTCTGGGAGCGGGTGCGCGCGGCGGCGGGTGGCGGCAAGCTCTTCCTGCTCGGGCACAGCCACGGGGCCTTGATGTCCGTGCACCAGTGGGCGAGGGGCGGGCTGCAGGGGCTGAGCGGAATGATGTTGTCCTCGCCCTTCTTCAAGCTCGCCATCACTCCGCCCCCGGTGAAGCTGCTGGCGGCGAAGATATTGGCGCGGGTGCTGCCGTGGGCGCCCCTGCCCACCGAGCTCAAGCTCGAACAGCTCAGCCGGGACGAATCGGTGCAGCGCGCGGCGGGCGCGGATCCGCTCTACGGCCGGATCGTCACCCCGCGGTGGTTCATCGAGTCGGCGAAGGCCCAGGCACGGGTGCTGGCGATCGCGCCGGGCCTCCAGGTGCCGCTCTTGCTCTTCAGCGGAGCGGAGGACGGCGTGGCGAAGGTGGAGACCGGACGCGCCTTCTTCGATGCCGTGGGCTCCCGCGACAAGGTGTACAAGGCGTATCCGGGGATGCGTCACGAGCCGCTCAACGAGCTCGGGCGCGAGCAGGTCTTCCGGGACATCTGCAACTGGATCTCCGAACGTCTCTGACGTAGGTTGGAATCTCACAGCCGAGGCTTCACCGCATGGCACAGGGCGATCAAACGGGCATCATCGGCAAGGGCATCGTCATCCGGGGCAATCTCACCGGGGGCGGCGATCTGATCATCGAGGGACGGGTGGAGGGGCAGATTGCCCTGAAGAACCACCTGACCATCGAGGGCACCGGCAAGGTGCAGGCGGACATCCGCGCCGAGGAACTGACCATCAATGGCGAGGCGAGTGGCAACATCGACGCCTCGGGGCGCGTGGCCATCAACGCGTCGGCGAAGGTGGCCGGAGACATCAAGGCCCCGCGCGTGGTCATCGAGGATGGAGCGGTGTTCAACGGCTCCATCGAGATGGACGTGAAGTTGCCGGACGACATCTAACACGGGCCTCGCGGCCAACAGCATGCCTCTCGGGAGGGGTGGACAACACTCATGGCGAATACGGTCATCGGTTCGAGCATTGTCATCGATGGGGAGATCTCCGGCGACGAGGACCTGGTCATCCAGGGCACCGTGAAGGGGAAGATTTCCCTCAAGGAGAGCCTCTACGTCGAGGGCAGCGGCGTGGTCGAGGCGGACATCGAGACGCAGAACGTGGAGATCGCCGGTCGGGTCACGGGCAACATCGCGGCCTCGGACAAGGTGGAGCTCAAGACGGACTGCCGCGTGGTGGGCGACATCCGGGCGCCGCGCATCCTCATCGCCGACGGAGCCTCCTTCAAGGGCAACGTCGACATGGACATCCCGAAGGAGCGCTGATCCTTGGCCACCACGAAGGAACTGGCCTCTGGGGCCAACGTCAACAACACCGTGGTGGGTCCCTCCATCCTCATCAGCGGCAAGCTGACGGGTGATGAGGACCTGACCGTGCGTGGCCGGGTGGAGGGGGAGCTCACCCTCAGCCGGACGCTCATCGTGGAGCCCACGGGCGTGGTGAAGGCGAACGTGGCGGTGAAGAACGCCATCATCAGCGGCGTGGTGGTGGGCAACATCAACGCCACCGAGAGTGTGGAGCTCACCCGCGAGGGACGCATGGTGGGGGACATCCACTCGCCGCGCGTCATCATCGTGGACGGGGCAAGCTTCCGCGGCCGCGTGGACATGGGCGAGGTGGAGCCGGGCCGCGAGCCCGCCGAGCGTCCCGCCCTGCCGCGTCCGGCCGCCGTGCGCACACCGCTGCGTCCGGGCACCACCGTGACGCGTCCCGCCCTGCCGGGAGGCCGTCCCACACCGCCCCCCGCGGCGACTCGTCCCGCGGCCACCCCGCCGGCCCGGCCCGCGCCGCCACCGGCTCCGGTGTCCCGGCCCGCGCCGCCTCCGCCG